>NZ_FQZD01000012.1 GCF_900141835.1 Propionispora hippei DSM 15287
GGACGAAACAAAGAGGCAATAGCAAAATATATCCGAGAGCAGTTACAAGAAGATATAATTGTCGACCAGCTAAGTTTGAAGGAATTGACAGACCCGTTTACGGGTGAGCCCGTGAAAAAGTCATAAAAAGAGCCCCTTTAGGGGCTGACTGAAAAGGTTATGCGGTTGGCGGACTTTTTCAGTGAGTCTTGAGACTCAGCTAGTACCTTGCCCTTATAGGGCGTAATCAAGCCACCCGTTTTACGGGTGGTCCTGACTCCCGTGGAACAAAAGATGCAAAACTTCTCATACTATACAATAGATCAGATACTAATACCTTAAGGCTGACGAGGTACTAGTGCACTTATGCTACCTAAACACCTGGTTTTCTCCCTGCGCCGTTGTCACTGCTTCACCTTATGTCCGGTACGAGCGGCTCATCTATCACAGGACATAAAAATCCCTGCCATCTTAGCGAATGATCATAGTGACCAGAGTTCTCGGTGTAGTTTACGGGCATTCTTCACAAAAACAAGAGGCTTCCTCTTGCGTTTAAGCAGGATTTATTTTACCGGCAGGGAAACCTAATAGAAATCAGGTGGCAGCTTTGACGCGTAGACGGCATAGAAAATTGCGCAGAAGGAGTCGTTAGAGGATGAGACGCAGGACACGTATAGTATGGATCGGCGGAATTTTATGCTTCATTTGCCTTGCCGGGTTTCTTTATTTCCAAACCGGTCACCAGCGGCAGGAAGATAAACCTTATGAAATAAAAAAATCAGGAGCTGGCGGTACGGTAGACTTTTCGGCAACTGCCCAGAAGATTCACGTGGCCGTGAACAATGTTCTTGCCGCCGCAGGTCTGCAGGCCGAGGCCGGACAGGAAGGTGAGCAGCGGACAAAGCTGCAGGGAACTGAAGGAACTGTTATCTGGTCGCAGCGTAAAGCCCTGGTTAAAGTTGCCGACGAAGCGGCGGGGAAAAAGCTGGAGACGGCCCTGACGGAAGCGGTACAAAGCATTCCGGCTAAAATCATCGTGCGAAAGGCCGATCAATATCAGGGACATGAGGCTACTCGTTTGGACATTGGTTTGCAAAGTAAGGTGGATAACGAAACAGTCACCTGCATTACCGATCAGCTTTACTTAGTTAATATGCCAAAACCGCAGGCCGGAGCAACAGAAACAAAGCCAAAACCGACCAGGGCGCGGATGGCGATTGTTGTTGACGATTTCGGCTACGCCCGGGAGCCGATCACGGCCTATGCTACCATTGACCGGCCGTTGACTTTTGCCATTTTGCCTTATCGGATGTATAGCAATGAAGCAGCGCAAGCAGGCAGCCGGTCAGACCGGCAATTGATTTTGCATCTGCCGATGGAACCACTAGCGGCCAGTGAGCAATCTGAAGCCACTACCATTACTGTGCAAATGAGTGATGAGGAAATACGGAGTACGGCTGATCAGGCAATCCGTTCCATACCGGGAATTATCGGTGTAAACAATCATCAGGGTTCCCGCGCGACGGCCGATAAGCGGGTGATGAGCCAGGTTTTGAGTGTGGTCAAAGAACATGGTCTGTTCTTTTTAGACAGCCGGACAACCAGCAAATCGGTGGCAATAGAAGTAGCCGGTCCCCTGGGGGTAAGAACCACGTCTAATGATCTTTTCCTGGATAACAACAATGAAGTGGATGCCATAAAACAGCAAATTCGCACGGCGGCCAATATGGCACTGCGTTATGGTGCGGTTACCGTGATCGGTCACGCCCGCCTTCATACGGCCACAGCAATTAAGGAAATGATTCCGGAGCTGGAGGCCAAGGGAATTCGTCTGGTTTTTGCATCGGAACTGCTGTCGTAGCAGACTCACCGGCTTCCTGAGCAAGGATTTTTCCCTCAGCCAGCCAGGACCAGTATTTCTTGGGAATGACACGGCTGGCTAGTTTGATGTTTTTGCGGGTCGTGATATATTGAGAACGGTAGTAAGTCTCCCACAGTTCTTTGAAATTGTCCTGGGCCACGTAAGTTTGATAGTGATCTGCCGACTCGCAGGTGATTGTCTTATTTTCCAGCACGAGAGCTTGACTATTGAGGAGGAAAACCAGTTTATGACTGGGATAGCGGGCAGCTAGTCTCGTGAGAATTAAATCGGCTGTTTGATGGAATAATTGAGGTACGGCGATTAAGGTCCGGTCATTCTCGCCAGGAGAAAAACGGATAAAGCCGGTCATCCGGTGGATTTCATGGGCAACGGCGCGGGTGCGCAGGACAAAAATCCGGCTGATATCGCCAATGCCGCATAAAGTGTAGGCCGGCCCGTAAACAAGTGCCTGTTCCACGGTGGCAAAGATCACGGCCGACCGATCAACTGCACTGTACCGTAAATTAGCATTTACATGCCGCAGCAAGGTTCGCCCGGAGTCTGCAGCAAGCCAATCGGCCTGAAGGCCGCAGGTCAAATGCAGTTGTTCGATTAAACTACGCAGTGAAAAGCGGTTGGCATCATGACTTTCGGTAAGGGAAAATAAACCAAGACCGGTTTCTTCCCCTTTGATACAGGGAAGGTCGTTATGTAGTTTGGCCAGCAATGCAGCCTTAATGATGGAAGCCGGTGTCGGTGAGCAAAAGATCACGGGAATCCCCCCAGAGACTAAGTTGTTCGTAGGCCGTCTTGCGAGGCCTGCTAAGCATGGTAAAACTGCCGAAATAGCGGCCGTTGACAGTGATAAACGGCAGAGCCCGTTTTAGGACAATACCGGCATGCTTTAATTCTATCGGATCGGCAAAATGATGCTCCCGGCGCACTTTGGTGATGGTGGCGGCTGACTTGGGGCCGATACCGGGGATTTTCAGCAGATTGTGGTACGAGGCCTTATTAACTTCCAGCGGAAACAGGTCTGGATGGTGCAGGGCATAAGCGAGCTTGGGGTCCATCTGAAGATCGAAGTTACCGTCATTTTCAAAGACCAGATCGTCTAGGGTAAAGTTATAAAAACGCAGCAGAAAATCCGATTGGTATAGCCGGTTTTCGCGCAACAAAGGAGCCGGTGCAATATCGGCCAGCGGTGTACCGTTTACGGGCTGGAAGGCACTGAAGTAAGCTCGCTGCAGCCGATAATCACGGTAGAGCCGGTTGACAGAACCTATAATATCCCGGTCAGATTCACCGGCAGCACCTACGATGTATTGAGTGGAATGGGTTACTCCTTTTGCCGCTGTTATTTGCTTGCTGATGACGGACATGCCTGACAACAGTTCGGCGTCAAATTGTTTGCTGTGGCTGAGCCGGGCCAGATGGACTGCTGTCGGGGCTTCCATATTGAGCGAGATGCGATTGGCGACCGCAGCGGCGGCCTGGATTTCACTCTCGCTGGAACCGGGCAGTATTTTAAGATGGATATAACCGCCAAAGCGATAATGATTGCGCAGCAGTTCGGCAACCTTGATTATTTCTCCCATCGTGCGCGAGGTCGAATGAAGGATTCCGGAACTCAAGAACAGGCCTTCTACATAGTTGCGGCGATAGAAATCCATAAATAAACCGGCCAGTTCCTCCGCCCGGAAGGCGGTTCGGGGAATATCACGGGCTGTGCGGTTGGGGCAGTAGGCGCAATCCTTCTCGCAATAATTGGTTAATAATACTTTGAACAGGGAAATACATCGTCCGTCCGGAGTAAACGAGTGACAGACACCGCTAGGTAGACTGCGTCCTATAGCGGTGTTTTTAAAACGGTTATTCCGGGACGAAGTGGAAGCACACACATCATATTTGGCACCTTCGCCTAAAAGCTTTAATTTATTTTCCATGTTCTCACCTTTTGCTCGTGGTCTGGCTAAAGCCGGTAGTGTTTATGGTCGGTAACCTTATATATGTAGTATACAACACGAACAAGTGTTTGGCAAACATTTGTTTGCTATTGCTTTTATTGATTGACACAGGGTATACTGAATCTAAAAAGATTCTGCATTTTTATGGACAATATAATTTTTTATAGGAAAAGCGCAAAACTACGTCAAATAATAGCAAAGAAAAATTGAAAGAGGTGATAGCTTGTCTAAACCAATTTACATAATAGGACATCGCAATCCTGATACCGATTCCATATGCTCGGCGATTGGCTATGCATTTCTGAAGGAAGCTTTAGGAGCCCATGTTATTGCGGCAAGGGCCGGGAAAATCAATACGGAAACCAAGTTTGTCCTGGAGACGATCGGTGTGGAACCGCCTAAGCTGATCAGTGATCTATACCCACGGGTAAAAGATGTAATGAGCTATAATAGTGTTTCGATTCACCCCAAGGCGACGCTGCGTGAACTGGGTAATAGTATGAAGCAAAACAAATTGAAATCAATTGCCGTTATTGACGATGAACAGAAACTGGTGGGTGTCGTTTCAGCAGGTGATTTGGCCAACCGGTATTTCGAAGAAGTGGAAATGCAAGATCTGGCCCAAGGTGAAGTTGATTTCTATGGTGTACAGCGAGCGCTTGACGGGGAAGTCATTTGCGGTAAGAATTTGGAACGCAAGGTGGAAGGAAAAGTACGAATTGCGGCAGCCAGAATTTTTACCATACTGAATATTGCCAATCCGGGCGATATCATGCTGGTATCGAACAATTTCGATGCCCAAATGGCGTGCATCCAAAAGGGAGTTGCCTGTTTGATCGTGACCAGTGAGCGGGCGGTGGAAGAAGAAGTAATCGACGCGGCCAATAAGCAGGGAGTTATTATTATCCGTTCGCCCTATGATACATACACTTGCGCCCGGTTAATCAACCAGAGTATACCGGTTCGGATGATTATGCAGAAGAAAATCATATCCTTCCGGTCCGACGATCTGTTAAGCGATGTGAAAAAGGTCATGGCCAGTACCAATTACCGAAGCTATCCTGTGCTGGATCACGGCAAACTGATCGGCTATATTACCAGAGATCATCTGCTTAACAAAACCAAGGAGAAAGTAATTCTGGTCGACCATAATGAACAGAGCCAAGCGGTGGAAGGAATTGAGGAAGCTAAAATTATTGAAATCATTGACCATCACCGTCTTGGCGGGCTGCGGACAAGTGAACCGATTTTTATCCGTCATGAACCGGTGGGCTGCACGGCTACTATTGTTGCCAACATGCTGTGGCATCGTGACGTGGAAATTCCTCCTAAGATTGCCGGACTTTTAATGGCAGCCATTATTTCCGATACCATGCTGTTTAAATCACCGACCGCCACGCCGAAAGACCGGGATACAGCGGAGAAACTGGCTGTGCTGGCCGGGCTTAATCTGGAGGAGTTTGGCATGGCCGTACTGCGGGCCGGTACCAGGCTGGGCGATATGACGGTTTCGGAGTTGCTGCGCTATGATGTAAAGGAATTCCAGATCGGTGAATACCGCGTGGCTGTAGCTCAGTTGTCGGTGCTTGATCCGGAAGAAATTCTGGGAGCCAGGGAACAGATTGAAGAGGATATGGAAAGCATGTGCCACCGGGGGCATTATGACATTGTGCTGTTCATGATCACCGATATTATTAAAGAGGGAACTTATCTGTTATATAGCGGTAAGCAGAGTGTACTGATCGCGGAAGCTTTCGGCAGTGGCGAAGGCGAGGAACTGCTTTATCTGCCGGGCGTCATGTCCCGGAAAAAACAAATTATTCCTCCCTTGTCGGAGGCGGCCAGGGAAAAGTTTTTATAATTTGAAGATGACCTGGGTATTGCTGCAAACATGGCAGGCTTATGCGCTGGATAAATGGAAAGGACATTTATCCAGCGTACTTTTTGTAGGTGTGCCTGCCGGAGCCCTATTTCAGAAAAGGTTTAACGAAGTATGGCAAGAAAGCGCTGCCAGGGATCATTCCGAACAGTTTGAAGACATGCTCTAACCAAGCTGAGGATTTTTTTCGGTAAAAAGGGAATAGGCCCAAGATGGAGAACTTAAATTAAGTCTAAGGAACTGCATAGTGGAGGAATACATGACGAACCATATTATTGATCAACTTAATCCCGCACAGGCTTCGGCCGCAACACATGTTAGCGGTCCGCTGCTGATTATGGCTGGCGCCGGATCGGGAAAAACCAAAGTATTAACCTGCCGGATTGCCTATTTGTTGCAGCAGGGGGTGGCCCCCTGGAATATTCTGGCGATCACTTTTACCAATAAGGCAGCGGCTGAAATGAAAGAACGGGTGCACAACATGGTGGGGGCTGTGGCCCGCGATATCTGGCTGAGTACCTTTCACGCCTTTTGTGCCCGGTTTCTGCGCATGGAAATCGAGAACCTGGTAAGATACAAGAAGAATTTTGTTATTTATGACAGCGGCGACACGCAGGCACTGGTTAAGATGTGCCTGAGAGAATTGAATTTGGATGAAAAACAGTATACGCCGGGGGCGGTTCAGTCGGCAATTTCCAATGCGAAAAACGGGTTGATTGATGCCCGGAAATTTGCTAGAGAGGCCGATACCTTCTATGGGCAAAAAGTGGCCGAAGTATACGAATTATACCAGCAGAAGCTGCTTAACAATAATGCTTTGGACTTTGATGATTTACTGATGCTGTCGGTGCAGCTTTTGGAGCAAAACCAGGAAGTTCGGGAAAAATATCAGCAAAAATTCCAGTACATTATGATTGACGAATATCAGGATACAAACCGGGCCCAGTATCTGCTAGCCCGCTTTCTGGCTGAAAAGCACCGGAATATCTGTGTAGTTGGTGATGCCGACCAAAGCATTTATGCCTGGCGGGGAGCCGATATCCGCAATATTATGGATTTTGAGCAGGACTATCCGGAGGCTGTCACTATCAAACTCGAGCAGAACTACCGGTCAACACAAACGATTCTTGATGCCGCCAATGCGGTTATTGAAAATAATACGGAGCGCAAACCCAAATCATTGTGGACAGATAATCCAAAGGGGGATTCAATTTCCTATTATTTGGCCCACGATGAACGTGATGAAGCGCAATTTATTGCAGATACTATGATGACATTGAATACCGCACAACATGTCTCTTATGGGGATATGGCCGTGTTGTACCGGACCAATGCACAGTCGCGGGTCGTGGAAGAGGCCTTTATGAAAGCCGGTATTGCGTACACCATGGTCGGCGGTCTGAAGTTTTATGACCGTAAAGAGATTAAGGACATGCTGGCCTATTTGAAGGTTATTTTTAATCCTGCTGATACAATAAGCCTGCTCAGGATTATCAACGTACCCCGCCGAGGCATTGGTGAGACCAGCATTGCCCGTCTTAATGATTATGCCGCACAGCATGGAATGAGTCTGTTTGATGTGATCAGCAACCCTGATCTGGTGCCTGATCTGACCGCCCGGGCCAAACGCCCCTTGGAGAACTTAGCTGAGCTGATCTTTAATCTTATGGCGGCAGCCAGTCAACTGCCGGTAGTTCAACTGATCGAAAAGGTCATGGATGAGACCGGATATATTGCCGAATTGGAGAAGGAACATACGCCGCAGGACGAAGCCCGACTGGAAAACTTGCGGGAGCTGCTTTCAGTAGCCAAGGAATTTGCCGCTGGCGAAGAAGATAATACACTGGAAAACTTCTTAAGCCATGTTTCGCTGGTATCCGATATTGATACGGCGGAGCTGGAGGAGGCAAGAGTAACCCTGATGACGTTGCATTCAGCCAAGGGGCTGGAGTTTCCGGTTGTTTTCCTGTGCGGTATGGAGGAAGGGATCTTTCCTCATGCCCGGACCTTGATGAATGAAAATGAAATCGAAGAGGAACGGCGCATTTGTTATGTGGGAATAACCCGGGCCAGGAGAAAATTGTATTTATCCAATGCGCGGATGCGTACCATTTACGGAAGGACAACCATGTATCCTCCGTCGCGGTTTTTACTGGAAATTCCGCCCCAGATGCTGGAGCGTCAACAGCGCAAAACGGAACGGTATGACAGTGGGTATGCCCGGCAGGGCAGTTTTGGTGTGCAGCGAACGGCTATGCCTGCCGCTGCGCCATCGATAATGCGGCAGCCTCTACCTCAGACCGGCGGACAGCAGCCGGCAGCCAATTGGCAGGCCGGCGACAAAGTTCAGCATGGCAAATGGGGGATTGGCACTATTGTGGAAGTACGCGGCAGCGGTGAAGGGCAGGAATTGAAAATTGCCTTTCCTAATCAAGGAATTAAACAGCTAATGACCAAATTTGCACCGATTTATAAAGTGTAGTGATATAACTAGGAGTGAACCAAATGCCTAATGATAAATTGCCAGGCACGCTGGCGGAAGCCGAACATGAAGCGGCAGCCCTACGTGAGCAGATTGAGTACCATACACACCGTTACTATGTACTGGATGAGCCTGAAATCAGCGATCCTGAATTTGATCAGCTCATGCGGCGTCTGCTGCGTCTGGAAGAGGCTTTTCCCAGCCTGGTAACCCCGGCTTCGCCGACACAGCGAGTGGGAGGAGTGCCGGCCGAGGGCTTTACCCGCGTTGCTCATCTCACCCCCATGCGCAGCCTGGGCAATACTTTTTCCGAAAATGAACTGTTGGCCTTTCATCAGCGTGTTGTCAGCGGTCTTGACGGTAAACCGGAAGCAGATATTGAATATGTAGTAGAACTCAAAATAGACGGTTTGGCCATTGACCTGGTCTATGAAAACGGGCATCTACTGCGGGGTGCTACCAGGGGAGATGGTACCGAGGGCGAGGATGTGACCGGCAATATCCGTACGGTGCGTGCCATTCCCTTGCTGCTGCGGGCAGCTCAGCAACCCCTGCCGTCCGTATTGGAGGTGCGGGGGGAAATCTACATGCCCCGCCGTGAATTTGACCGCCTGAACCTGGAGCGCCGCGAAGCCGGTGAACCGGAGCTGGCTAATCCGCGCAATGCCGCGGCCGGATCGCTGCGTCAGCTTGATCCGCGCATGACGGCCAAGCGGGCGTTGGATTCATTTATTTACGGCATTGGTGTACATGAGGGTGTTGAGCTGGAAACTCATGCGGAGACCTTGCAATATTTAGCCTCTCTGGGGCTAAAGGTCAATCCCTATTATAAAGTTTGTAGCACCATGCGGGAGGTAATCGACTACTGCTTGAGCTGGACGGAAAAACGTGGCGAGCTGCCTTATGACATTGACGGAATGGTCATCAAGGTAAATTCCTTGGCTGATCAGGAACGGCTGGGTTATACTGCCAAGGACCCTCGCTGGGCCATTGCCTATAAGTTTCCCACCGAACAGGCCGTTACTACTGTGGAGGATATCTTTGTGGGCGTAGGCCGGACGGGCGTGTTGACGCCGACAGCTATTCTGCGTCCCGTAAGGGTTGCCGGGTCGACAGTGAGCCGTGCCACCTTGCACAATCAGGATTTTATTGAGGAAAGGGACATTCGTGTTGGCGATACCGTTATCATCCATAAAGCCGGCGAGGTTATTCCCGAGGTGGTTTCGGTAATCAAGGAGAAACGCAGTGGCCGGGAAATGGCCTTTGTCATGCCGGCACAATGTCCGGAATGTTTTTCGCCGGTAGTGCGGCAAGAGGGCGAGGCGGCACACAAGTGTACCAATCCGCAGTGTCCGGCGCTTATTCGTGAGGGGCTGATCCACTTTGTCTCACGGGATGCCATGAATATCGACGGGCTGGGACCTTCGATTTTAACCGCCCTGCTGGAAGCAGGTCTGGTGAATGACGTGGCCGATTTGTATAGGGTGACTGTCGAAAAGCTGGTGCCCATAGAGCGGTTAGGGCAGAAGTCGGCCCAGAATCTGGTCAATGCCATTGAAAAGAGCAAAAGCGCCGGACTGGCAAGATTACTGTTTGCCTTGGGTATACGCTATGTGGGAGTTAAAGCTGCCGGTATTTTGGCAAAACATTTCGGCAGTATGGAAGCTGTCCGGGCCGCCAGCGCCGAGGAACTTCGCGAGTTGGATGAGATCGGGGAAAAAATAGCCGAAAGTGTGGTGGCTTATTTTGCCGTGCCGGATAATATTGGTCTCTTGGAAAAGTTGGCCGCTGCCGGCGTGAAAATGACGGAAGACGTGGCGAAAACAGCTAAAAAGCTGATCTTTGCCAAACAAACCTTTGTCTTAACCGGTACACTGCCTACCATGACCAGACAGGAAGCGGCGGCACTCATTGAAAGCTTCGGCGGCAAAGTATCAGGATCAGTCAGCAAAAAAACCGATTATGTCCTGGCCGGCGCAGAAGCCGGCGGAAAATTAGAAAAGGCGCAAGTTTTGGGCGTCACCATTCTTGATGAAGACCAATTCCTGCGCCTGTGTGCCGGGGCAGAGGATTAATTTAGGTTTAATAGCATTTCTTTGGTCATGTTATCCCAGAGTTTCCGGTCCGAGCCGGAATTAATGATCGCAAAGACATAATAGTCCGAGTTCTTTTCCAATAAGTAGGTTTTAACAGCAAAAGGCTGGATTAATTTATAGGTGCGGACAGCCATACTGCCCCCGGCGCTGATCATCTGCAGCTTTCCTTTTTTAGTATATTCAAAGGGATAGAACTCCAGCAGTTCAAAGGAAAAGGATGCCTTTAGCTCCGGTGTGGAAGCGATGGCTTCCTGGATGGCTTTTTCAGTCAGTGCTTTTAACTCTGACTGCTTTTTTTTGTCGTAGTTTTTCATTTCGCCGAGAAAACGGCCTGCAGTTTCCTTCATGTTCGGCGGGAGCTTTGCCGCCAGAACAAACGCCTGATTGTAAGAGCCGTTCTGTTTCAGGGCAAACTGATAGGCGCCAAGGTCATACTGGTTTAGTGCCGTTCTCAGGTTTTCTTCCGATATTTTCTTGGGTATTTCGCCGGTGCTACTGGAGCCTTCCTTTGCCTCTTTCTCTTCTTGCAGTTTTTCACCCATCTTTATGATTTCGATAAATACGTCTTTCATA
Organism: Propionispora hippei DSM 15287; assembly: GCF_900141835.1. Lineage (NCBI taxonomy): Bacteria > Bacillati > Bacillota > Negativicutes > Selenomonadales > Sporomusaceae > Propionispora > Propionispora hippei. The sequence continues at coordinate 10,838 of NZ_FQZD01000012.1, forward strand.
TCGATGATTTCCAGTTGGGACGGTATTTCCAGGGTGCCCAGGAAGGAGATGGTGGAATCCGTTTTCTTGTCTGTTTGGGCGGCGGCATAGCCGAGGGAAGGCAAAGCGCTGACACTTATTGCCAGGGTTAGTATGATTAGCAGGTTTTTAACAAGTCTACTCATTGTATCGCTCCTTACTATACGTCAATATGCTGATATTTTATCATATTTTTGCCAGTTGCAGGGAAGTAACTTTCTGAAAGTCCCTTTTCAGGAAGGTTTGTCCAGAAGTGCCGGAAGGGTTTTGGGCAGATATAAAGTATATGTAACTATAGCTTGAAAATTGAATTTTAGCCATAAAGGGGGATAGCTCTATGCATAAGGTGTATGCTATTATCGGGCCGCCGGCATCAGGAAAAAGCTCAATTGTCAAAAGCTTATACGATCAATATGAGATTCCGGCACTGGTCAGCCACACGACGAGAGCGCCCAAAGCAGGAGAGCGGCAAGGCATCGACTATTATTTTACCGATAAAACCGAATTTACGCAGACGGCCTTTTTAGAAAAGGTAAACTATTCCGGGGCCTACTACGGACTGAGCAAGGAAGAAGTGAGCAATAAAGTGAGCAGTTATCCTGTCTCGGTGGTCGATGTTAGTCTGGCCGGTTTTGAACAACTGAAAAAGATCCTGGGAGAACGGGTGGAATCCATTTATGTTTTAGTCGATAAAGATACAATTTTAAACCGGTACATTCTGCAGGGCGACGATCTGGAAGATATTAAAAAGCGGCTTGATTATGCCGAACTTAGTGGTGAGTTTAATAACTGGCAGATGGCCGATCATGTGGTAAAGAACACGGGAACGATGGCTAATGCGGTAAGGCAGATTTTAGCGATTATGGATTTGGTAAGCTTTAAAAAACGGGAAGAGTAACCTTAAAAAGAGGTTCTAGCCGTGCGCTGAACCTCTTTTTTACAGGCTGATAAATTGTCAGCCCTAATCCAGTGAATACTGGCGGTCTATTTTTCTTCTGCTTTAAGACTGACAAGGTACTAATATTTCTGAATCAGATATACGCCGCTGACTAGCAGGGCCAGGCCGGCGATACGGAACGGGCTGACTGTGTGAATGCTGAAGCCCAGCAGTCCGTAATGTTCCAGGATAATCGAAAGCAGCAGTTGTCCCAGTACGGTCAGGCTGAGCATATTGGCCGGACCAATCAAAGGAGTCAGCATGATAACGGCATACACATAAAAGGCCCCCAGCAGCCCGCCGCACCATTTCCACCAACTAATCTGAGTTAAACTGGCCAGAGGCGGAATCGAGCCAGTGGTTACCAGAACGCAGATCAATAGTGCCATTGAACCGACCGCAAAGCTGATCAGCGAGGCCAGTACCGGATTGCCCAGAGCGGTACGCAACTGGGTATTCAGACCGGCCTGAAAGGTAATGCCTAGGCCGGCGCAAAATGATAAAAGCAAATATAACATAAGGAATTCCTCCTGTGTGTAATCAATGGAAGGCAATAAAAGCGACAAAGAGGTGTTAGTTTGAGTGAGATTAAGCTGGGGCAAGAAGCGGAAACAGAAGTATTGCGTGCAATAAAGGAGTTCTTTCTTACCGAACGGGATGAAGAACTCAGTGATTTTCAGGCAGCGGTACTGCTGGATTTTATGGTGCGGCAGATCGGACCTTACTTTTACAATCAGGCGGTCGCCGATGCACAGGCGTTAATGACTAAAAAGGTAGAAGAGCTATATGGACTGGAAAAGCGGATTGACAATAAGCGCGGTAAAAAATAATGGAATTTCATCCTGCATTCTTTGATTTAAGATAGGAACCTGTCACCACCTGGATTATTGCCGGTAGTTAGGCAGCTTGTTCAGCAGCCGGTAGAGCAGGTCGTCCAGTATATAGTCTGGCCGGCCGCTAAGCAAAAAGGTACCCCGATAAGTTTGCCGGTCACGAACTGTTAGGAAGGAATCGGAACTTTTTTGATAGCTGGCGATATGCAAGGCGATATCGGTTTCCTGAATTTCCTCATTGTCCCAGGTACGGTACGTAAGAGAGCGGAAGGAGGAAACCTCCGCCGCGATGACAATGTCTGCCTGATTGGCGGCTGCCATGGACTGCAACAAGGTTTTATCAAGTACTGGCTTGCCGTTATGCGTTTGTATAGCTGTGTAATCAGCCTTGATGGTGTCTGACGGCAAAAGTTCAAAGACCGGTGTCAGCGAGGCTAACGAGGTATGGAATTTCCGCTCTAGCGCTTGGGTGATCTGACGCTCATAGGTCTGGTCCAGCTTTATATAGCCGGGGGTTATGACCGGCAGGATCGCTACTTTTTGCGGTTGAGCGGCAAGGCAGGTAGTAAAGGACAGGAAAAATGACATGCTCAGCAGAAAAAGAAAGATTTTTTTTCTCATAACAAAAGACTCCTTATTATGGATTTAGCCAGCGCTACGGCCCAGTATGTCTTTGGTTTAGTTATCCATCATTCTTTATTCAGCATTTGGTGTTAATATCCTTTAACGTAAAACAGTGCTTTTATGCATGGGCGGTTCGGGTTGAATTCTGTTGAGGCAAAAAGCCGCCAGCTCCGGAGGTGGCTCGTACCGTAAAACAGGCCGAATTCCCTGACAGCGGCAATATATTATTGAATCAACGGTTTCATTCTTTCTGTGCCGTGGTATAATATTATGGTATAATATAGGTCTTATGGAATGTTTGTGAAACTTTAGTTTGGATGGTGAAAAGATGAAGATTACTCGAAATGATGTGGAAAAAGTAGCGCTTCTTTCAAGATTGGACATGCCGGAGACCGAACTGGAGACCTTTACCGGCCAGCTCAATGCGATTCTGGAATATGCCGATTCACTGAATAAAGTGGATACGTCAGCTATTCAGCCGACGGCCCATGTGCTGCCTTTGAAAAATGTAATGCGGCCGGATGCAGTGAAGACTTCCCTGCCCCGTGAATTGGCTTTGTCTAATGCACCGGAGCAAGAGGATGGTTACTTTAAAGTGCCTAAGATTATAGAGGGATAATAAGCTTCCTGCCGGCTGACAGGTAAAGAAGTGGTAAATTTGTTTTAGGGAGGACTAGTATGGATTTGTTTGCCTATACAGCAAGAGAACTGCATCAGAAACTAATTGACAAAGAAATTACGGCAGTTGAAATTATAAAATCGGTGCATGACCGTGTCGATCAAGTAGAAGGCCAGGTTAAGTCATATATAACGCAAACCCGTGAAGCTGCTATTGCCCAGGCGGCAGCGGTTGACGCAAAACTGGCCCGTGGGGAAGCCATCAATTTTTTGAGCGGCATTCCTGCTATTATGAAAGACAACCTGTGCACGAAAGGCGTTAAAACCACCTGTGCTTCGCATATTCTGGAGCGCTTTGTACCGCCCTATGACGCCACCGTTATCGAGAAACTAGCGGCTAATGATTTGGTGATGACCGGTAAGGCCAACATGGATGAGTTTGCCATGGGTGGTTCGACGGAAAATTCGGGATTTTTCCCGACCCGTAATCCCTGGAATCTGGACTGCGTGCCAGGCGGTTCCAGCGGTGGTTCGGCCGCGGCTGTCGCTGCAGGAGAAGCCATCTGGGCGCTTGGTTCGGATACGGGCGGTTCCATCCGCCAGCCGGCCGCCTATTGCGGCGTGGTTGGCTTGAAGCCGACCTATGGCCGGGTGTCCCGCTACGGCTTGATTGCTTATGCCTCTTCGTTGGATCAGATTGGTCCTATTACGCGGGATGTAACTGACTCGGCCCATGTCATGAATGCCATCGCCGGCTACGATCCGAAGGATTCCACCTCGATTAATGCGCCGGTCCCCGACTATACGAAGTCGCTGGTGAACGATGTGAAGGGATTGAAAATCGGTCTGCCGAAAGAATATTTCGTGGCCGGTATGGACCCGGAAGTGGAAGCGGCTGTACGGAAGGCTATTGAACAATTGGTGGCTTTGGGCGCCGAATGCAGGGAAATCTCCATGCCGCATACGGAATATGCTCTGTCGGCCTATTATTTGCTGGCGCCGGCTGAGGCCAGCTCCAATTTAGCCCGATATGACGGCGTTAGTTTTGGCCACCGTGAGCAAGGCAACGACATTGTCGATATGTATAAAAAAACCCGGAGCCATGCCTTTGGCACCGAAGTCAAACGGCGCATTATGCTGGGGACCTATGCCCTAAGTTCAGGTTATTACGATGCGTACTATCTGAAAGCACTAAAAGTCAGGACGCTGGTTAAACAGGACTTTGACAAGGCTTTTGAGCAAGTGGACGTTATTATTACGCCGACAGCTCCGACTACGGCGTTTAAAATTGGTGAAAAAACCAGCGATCCGTTGGCCATGTACCTGCAGGATGTTTGCACCATTCCGGTCAATCTCGCCGGCGTTCCTGGTATTTCCGTGCCGTGCGGTTTTGCCGGCGGTATGCCGGTCGGTCTGCAAATCATTGGCAAGCCGTTGGGAGAAGAGACTATTCTTCGCACAGCGTATACCTTTGAACAAAACAATGACTATCACAAGCGTTCTGCACGGCTGGGGGGTTAGAAAATGGATTATGAAATTGTAATTGGCTTGGAAGTGCATTCCGAACTAAAAACAAAATCGAAGATATTCTGCGGCTGCAGCACGCAGTTCGGTTCGGAGCAAAATACCAATGTATGTCCGGTATGCTTAGGCTTGCCCGGTGTACTGCCCGTCATTAATGAAAAAGTGATTGAATTTGCCATTCGGGCCGGCCTGGCGTTGAACTGCGAGATTTTGCCCTTTAGTAAATTTGACCGTAAAAACTATTACTATCCCGATTTGCCGAAAAATTTCCAAACGTCACAATATGATTTGCCCATTGCCGTAAATGGTTATTTGGATATTGAGGTAGAGGGGCAGACCAAGCGGATTGGTATCACCCGTGTGCATATGGAAGAGGATGCTGGCAAGCTGGTGCATTCCGGGACGATCAATAATTCCGACTATGCGCTGGTTGACTACAACCGTACCGGCGTACCGCTGATCGAAATCGTATCGGAGCCGGATATCCGCACTCCGGAAGAAGCCAAGGCCTATTTGGAAAAGTTAAAAGCCATTCTACAATATATTGATGTATCGGACTGCAAGATGGAGGAAGGAAGCCTGCGCTGCGATGCCAATATCTCACTGCGGCCACGCGGTACGGAACCGTTTGGCACTAAGGCCGAGATCAAAAATCTTAACTCTTTCCGTTCGGTGCAGCGCGGACTGGAATATGAAGCGGCCCGGCAGGAACAGGTTTTAGAGGAAGGCGGCCGGGTTATTCAGGAAACCCGTTCCTGGGACGAAGCGAAGGGCATTACCCTTTCGATGCGCAGCAAGGAACAGGCTCATGACTATCGCTATTTCCCCGAGCCCGATTTAGTGCCCATCATTGTCGATCCGGCCAAGGTGGAAGAAATCCGGCAGAGTTTGCCGGAACTGCCTGATGCCCGGCAAAAACGCTTAATAAACGATTATGGCCTGTCGTCTTATGATGCCAGTGTGATTACGGCAAGCAAGGCGATGGCCGATTATTTTGATGAAACCGTGGCTTGCCAAGCAGATGCCAAGTCGGTTGCCAACTGGCTGATGGGGGAAGTGTCGAAGCACTTGAATACGGCAGGGCTGGATATTGAAGCTTGCCCGGTTACACCGGTTAAGCTGGCCGGCATGATCGCCTTGATTGATAAGGGGACTATTTCCGGAAAAATAGCGAAAACCGTGTTTGAAGATATGTGGTCAAGCGGCAAGGATGCCGATACGGTAGTAAAAGAAAAAGGGCTGGTCCAGATTAGTGATGCCGGTGCTATCGTTGCTATTGTTGACTCGGTTATTGCCGCTAATCCCCAGTCGGTGGCCGATTTCAAAGCCGGCAAGGAAAAAGCAATCGGATTTTTGGTAGGTCAGATCATGAAACAGACCAAAGGCCGGGCCAATCCGGAAATGGTAAACAAGCTGCTACGGGAAAGATTATAAAAAAATAAGGGCAAAGGCGATAGCGCTTTTGCCCTTATTTTTTTATTTAGATATTATTTGCAGCGGAAAATATATCTTGGCATTAAAGCATTTGTGACCGTACATAATGGTAGTACATACAGCTTTTCAAAAAGAAGGGAAGATCATGCTGCCGGAAAAAGCGGGCTGGAATATCGGTACGGTAATGGCCGTTCATGTGTTACGTATTGTAACCGGGTTGCTGCTGGCGCAGACCGTATATCCCTTTTGGTCTGGTGTTTCTGCTTTTTGGATTGAACTGGTCGATAGACTGACAGTGTTGTTTTTGGTTTGGTTAGTTATGGTTAAAAGCCGGGTGGCTTGGACGGAGGTCGGCCTCAGCCTGAATCATGCCGGCCGAAATGGTTTATGGGGATTATTAGCCGGGGTAGGGTTGCTGACCATTAGTATCTACAGTGAAAAATATTATGCCGCCTGGCTGCTCTTGACACCGGCACAGCATCCACTGGCCGTGCAGGCCCAGGCTGCCGCCTCCTGGCAACAATTGCTGTCCCCTTTATTTTTGGCCGGCGTGGCCGCACCGGTGGCGGAAGAGGCGTTATACCGACTGCTGACTTTTCTGCCACTGAGGGAACGTTGGGGAGTGTGGGGCGGAACGATAGGCAGTGCCGCTATATTTACGCTTATGCATTTTAGTGTGTACTGGTTAGGGGAAATGATGGTGATAGGAATTGGTCTTGCTCTTTTATATTATTGGACAGGATCATTAGTTAGCGCCATAGTGGCCCATTCCTTTGTTAATGCTAGTAAAATATTGCTGCTGTTTTTCGGTGTATTGCCTGTAACGTAACTGAAATTTAGCACAAGGGAGGAGATGCTGTATGCCTCGTTGCTTGCGTTGTGGAAACCGTAAAAGTTTTGTTTCCAGCAAAGTGCTGCCGGCTTCACCCTATAGCAACGGACCACTTTCCGGCTTGATCGGTGATTTTAAAGAAAACGGACTGGAACAGCTTACCAGCATGGGGGCTGTCAAAGCGGTTGTGAATGCGGCCAGCTCCCATCCGAAGGAATATTTTGATACCTGCTTTTACTGTGGCAGCCAGGAAGTGGCATGGGAAGAGGATTTAGCGGCTGCTGAGGCGAACAATATAGATCAATTAACATATATAGAGCCTACAAATCATGTATAGCAAGTTTAGTCAAGGAGAATGAGGGAGAGGGGATTGGCGTAATGACTAACTGGCAGGAACTACCGGCAGATAAGTTGCACTTTATATGTGATGAAAGGTTGCTTGATTTTGAAACGACCCAGACGGTTTCGCCGCTGGACGTTATGATTGGCCAGACCAGGGCGGTAAAAGCGGTTGAATTCGGGCTATATACTCAAAATTCCGGCTACAATATTTTTATTTCCGGCCTGGTCGGTACGGGAAAGATTACCTATGCTAAGGCGGCCGTGACTAAGCGGGCGGCACAAAAGCAAGAATTGCCGCTTGACTGGTGTTATGTGAATAATTTTCATAATGCGGCGCAGCCCAAAGCACTTTCCCTGCCGGCCGGTATGGGCGCTAAATTTCAGCAGGATATGCAAGTGCTCATGGACGAGCTGAAAACTGGTATAGCCAAAGTATTCAGCGGCGATGAGTACGAACAATCCCGCGCCGAGTTGATTAAAACCTTTCAGGATAAACGTACGCTCATTGTGGAAGGGTTTAATAAAAAAGCAGAGGAAATGGGGATACAGCCTCAGTGGTCTACTACCGGTTTTGCCGGTCTGCCCATTGTGGATAATAAAGTACTGACCCAGGAGGAATTTCAAAATCTGGATGTCACACAGCGGGAAGAGATTGAGAAAAAGGCGCTGCTGCTGCACGACAAGGCTGCCGAGGTTATTCGTCACCTGCAGGTAGTGGAACGGGAAGTACGGGAAGAACTTAAAAGTTTGGACAGCCGTATCGGTTTGTTTGCGGTTGGGCATTTGATTGATAGTTTAACCGAAAAATATGCGGACTTTACCGAAGTTACGGCCTATCTGGAGGCTGTTAAGAAAGACATTGTTACTCATATTAATGAATTTAAGCCGCACAACGAAGAAGAGCAAAATCCGCTGATGCTGTTTAAGCGGAATATGCAGGAGACGGGAAAAGAAAAGTACAAGGTCAATCTTGTCGTTGATAATGGAGCTAGCCGGGGGGCACCGGTTGTGGTGGAAACCAACCCGACTTACTATAATCTGGTAGGACGGGTCGAATATGAAACCCGCATGGGAATGGTTAGCACCGACTATACCATGATTAAGGCCGGCGCCTTGCATCGGGCCAATGGCGGCTATTTAATTTTAAATATCCGTGATGTACTGACCAATATCGGTGCCTGGGAAGCCTTGAAGCGGGTATTAAAGACTAAAAAGCTGTATATCGAAAATCTGGGGGAGCAATACGGCATGCTGGCCATGGCTTCATTAAAACCGGAACCCGTACCGGTAGATGTAAAGGTCGTGTTGGTCGGCAGTCCGCAAATCTATTATCTACTGTACAATTATGACGAGGATTTCCGGAAGCTGTTTAAGGTTCATGCCGATTTTGATGTCCAAATGAATAATAATCCGGAGAATATCAAAAGACTGGCCGGATTTATTAGTTCTACGGTAAATCGAAAAGAACTTAAACCTTTTGACCGGGTGGCTGTGGCCAAAGTCATTGAATACTCCTGTCGTCTGGCCCAGAGTCAGAAGAAACTGACTACCCGGTTTAATGAGGTTGTGGAAATTTTGTGTGAGGCCGATGTATGGGCCACGCTGGATAACAGCGAGCTTGTCCGGGCTGAGCATGTTAAACAAGCTATTGAAGAGAAGCGATACCGGTCGAATAAGTACGAAGAACGTTTGCAGGAAATGTTTGCCGACGGGAAATTTTTAATTGATACCGATGAAGAAAAAGTGGGGCAGGTTAACGGTCTGGCCGTTATGGCGGTCGGGGAGTATATGTTTGGTAAACCTTCCCGCATTACCGCCAACACCTATTTGGGTAAAAGCGGCGTAATCAATATTGAACGGGAAACAAAAATGAGCGGCACCAGCCACACCAAGGGTGTTATGATTTTAAGCGGGTATATGGGAGAAAAATTTGCCCAGCGCCAGCCGCTGACGCTGACAGCCAGCCTGACCTTTGAACAAACCTATGACGGTGTAGATGGCGACAGCGCTTCCAGTACCGAATTGTATGCCATCCTATCCAGTCTGTCGGACCTGCCAATCAAACAGTACATCGCTGTGACTGGCTCGGTCAATCAAAAAGGAGAAATTCAACCGATTGGCGGAGCTACTCAGAAAATCGAAGGCTTCTTTGAGGTCTGTAAGATCAAGGGTTTGACCGGCAAACAGGGTGTTATGATCCCCTGGCAGAATGTAGATGACCTTACACTCAACGACGAAGTGGTGGAGGCCGTCCGACAGGGAAGTTTCCATATCTATCCGGTCAAGACTATTGATGAAGGTATTGAAATTTTGACAGGTACTCCGGCCGGGCAGCTTCAGGCAGATGGCACCTATCCGCTCAATACGGTTCATGATTTGGTCGAGAAAAAGCTAAAAGAGTATATGCAAACCTTAATCAAATTGGGAAAAAGTGCGGATAATGAAAAATAAAAAACCTGGCTTGTGCCGAGTCTTGCGGGATACGGGCAAAGCCTTACTCTGAAATAGTGGCCTGGATTTTTGATGTCCGGTCATCAAGAAGGGCGGACAGGTGCCGCCCTTTTTCAAATAAGATAATTGAATTATAAAGGTGATAGTGTGAAAAAGAATATTGCTACTCCGCCGGTAAGAAAAGGCGGTATATACAGTCTGGATATTGTCAGCCTGGGCCATAGTGGCGAAGGTGTTGGGCGAGTGGAGGACTTTACTGTTTTTGTACCGCAGGCATTGCCGGGAGAGAAAGTTAAGGCAAAAATCATAGAGGTTAAAAAGAATTATGCCAAGGGAGTATTGCTGACCGTTGAATCAGCCTCTCCCCGGCGAATAACTGCAAAATGTCCGATCTATAAGTCCTGTGGCGGCTGTCAACTGCAGCACCTTACCTATGAAGGACAATTGGAAAGTAAACGGCAGACTGTGGTTGATGCGATTACCCGGATTGGAAAGCTGGACGGAGTTCCTGTCCACGCTACTTTAGGGTGTACCGAACCCTGGTATTACCGAAATAAAATGCAGTTTCCCGTAGGTTTGACAGACGGAACCGTAGTGGCCGGCTGCTTTGCCCAGGGAACGCATACTATTATTCCCACGACCGAATGCACCATCCAGCATCAGGCGAACAATGTGATTCTGCAGGAAGTGCAAGCCGCTTTACATGAGTTTGGGATTAGCGTTTATGATGAAAATACCGGCACAGGTCTGGTGCGCCATGTATTGGGACGGGTAGGGGTAGCTACCGGTGAAGTGATGGTTGTCTTGGTTACTGCCGCTAAGCACCTGCCTTACAAAGAACAAATCATTGACCGATTGAAAAATCGCATTCTCGGTCTGGTGAGCGTCATTCAAAATGTAAATGGCCGGAAGACCAATGTCATCATGGGCGAGGAGACACAAACACTTTGGGGACGGGATACCATTACCGACCGTCTGGGAGATTTCAACTTTGCTATTTCGGCCCGTTCTTTCTTTCAGGTAAATACCGTACAGGCAGAAGTGCTGTATAAAAAAGCTTTGGAATACGCTGATCTTTCCGGCCAGGAAGTGGTCATTGACGCATACTGTGGGACGGGAACAATCAGCCTGTTTTTGGCGCAAAAGGCCAAGAAAGTATATGGAATAGAGATAGTGGAACCGGCTATTTGTGATGCCCGGCTTAATGCCGAGCGCAATCAAGTGAAGAACGCCGAATTTATCGTTGGTGATGCCGTGGACGTACTGCCGCGCCTGTTTAAAGAAGGCCTGCGACCGGACGTCATTGTCGTCGATCCGCCTCGTGCCGGCTGTGATCGCCAGGTGCTCGAGACCTTTGTTAATATGAAACCTCAGCGTATTGTCTATGTATCTTGCAATCCATCCTCCCTCGCCAGAGACTTGGCGGTACTTAACGAACAAGGATACGAAACACAGGAAGTTCAGCCGGTGGATATGTTTCCGCAGACTTACCACATTGAGGTAGTAGCACTGCTGGAGAAAAAATAAATAGAACAGCCCTTGAAAATGCCGTAAATAAGCCATTTTCAAGGGCTGTTCTTATTATATAGTTTAAATTTAAGGCGGCTTTCTTGGTGTGTATTAAGGTAATTACTGGTTTGTTTGTAGTTGAGAAGTAGAAAAACGGTGTGCAGTTACGCTGATAGGGTTTAACCGTTTGGCAAAAGGAATAACCTTGTGGCGAAATGAAGTCAAGAAATGTCTCACTACAGTTTCGATTAAATGGCTTGATGTTATTCGCGAAAGAGAATATAATATAACACGGTTGGGCTTTATGGAGGTGCGCTGTGGAATACATGACTGCTCAAGAAGCGGCTGAAAAATGGGGTATTACAAAACGAAGAGTACAAATACTTTGTGTGGAGAACCGGATTGAAGGTGCTCAACGTTTAGGAACTATGTGGGCGATACCTCAAAATACAGAGAAGCCTGCAGATGCAAGAATTAAAAAAAACCATAATAACGATAGTTATGAGAAATAGAATATATCTTTTAACTATACTTTGGTTAAAAAATAAGACTAGTGTAAGAAAGAACTTTCAGGAGGAATTTTAATGGTAAAACATATTATCAAATGTGGCGATTGCCTTGAATTAATAAAAGAACAGGAAAAAGCGTCTATTGATTTGTTGGTGACTTCACCCCCATATTGGGCGAAGCGTATTTATAATGGCTCGGGAGAACTAGGATCTGAGCCAACACCAGAAGAATATGTTAAGACGTTAGCTGACTATTTTGATACTTTTAAACCATACATTAAGAAAACTGGAAATTTATTTATTAACATTGGTGATACATATTTTGGATCCGGAGCAGGGGCATGGAATAAATATGTTGATGACAATGGCGATATAACTCAATATCAAAAAGAAAGAAAAGAAAAATACTTTACATTAAAACCGTTGCAGCCGAAAATCAAACAAAATGGTAGACTGTACCAGAATAAACAATTGCTTCTAATACCATCGAGATTTGCCATTGAAATGCAAGAAAGAGGATGGATATTAAGGGATGATATAATTTGGCATAAACCTAATCGAATACCAGCTAGTGTTAAAGATAGATTCAACAATATGTATGAGCACGTTTTTCATTTTGTAATGGCAAAATCATATTACTTTGACCTTGATTCCGTAAAGGTATTGGGGGCTAATGGGAAAATGAAAAATCCTGGTGATATATGGGCAATAAATACTCAACCATTAGATGGCGACCATACAGCATCGTTCCCTGAAAAACTGGTAGAACAGATAATCTCATGTGCCTCACCAGAGAACGGAATTGTCTATGATCCATTTATGGGTACCGGCACTTCTTGGATAGTGAGCGACCGATTAAATAGAAACTTTATCGGACATGAAATTAATCAAGGGTTTTGTGAATATGCAAAAGATAGAGTTGAAAAAACATCAAGAGGTGAAAATATTGCCGAAATTTATTAATATTTCCCATGAGAGGTTATGTGACTGTAAGCCGGGGCATTTATCTTGCATTCCAGCTAAACAGTGGATACTTAATCAAATAGGTGTTTGGGAATTCAAATATGAGGAAAGAGACATTAGAGATAAAAAGCTACACCCTGCAACGTTTCCAATAAGTATGGCTAAAAGAGTAATGGAGCAATTTACACATGTTGGGGAGTTGGTCTTAGATCCTTTTGTTGGCTCAGGAACCACCCTTGTTGCAGCACAGGATTTGGCAAGAAATGCTATTGGATTTGATTTAAAACAAGAATATATTAAAATCGCTGAAAGTAGGATAATGCAACAATCGATAGTCTCTGATTTGATTCATAATTGCCAGCAAATAGCAGTATGTGATGATGCTAGAAATATTCAAGAGTATATACATGAAGGAATAGTCAAATGTGTGTTCACTTCTCCGCCGTATGCAAATTTATTAAACCGAGAGCGTAAAAATAAAAGTAGACGTGGAGATAAACGTAAGAACGATCAACTAGGGGTTGTTGAACAATACAGTCAGGATCCAAGAGATTTGGGAACTCTAGAACAAGCAGACTTTGAAAATGCAATCAAAGAAGTGTTTTCATCCATAAAACCTCTGCTGGCTCCTAAAGCGCATTGTATAATAAATATTACCGATGCGTGGATAGAGGGACGAAGGGTGCCTCTTCATATCAATGTTATTAAAGCTATGGAGGATGCTGGATATCAGTTCAGAAACACAATAATATGGGATAGAAGAAATATTGTCAATCAAATTGGCATCTTCGGTTGGCCAAGTAGTTATATAACGATGGGCACTACATTCGAATATATTCTGGATTTTATTGTAGAACCGACAGTTACTAAATAGGAGTTATAAATTATTAATGTGAATATAGAAGGCTAAAAAGGACAACGTCTAAAAATGTGACGTTGTCCTTTTTCATAAAACAGTTAAATTTCAAGTTGTTCATTATAAAGTCGATTTTTATATGCAGGGCGGACCCTGAATTTTGTGCCATGGTTATGACCTGTTCTGGCGTCAAAATCGATATATACTTGTCCTTCTTCAACTAAAGAAACAAAATTATCAATATCAAGTCCGGTATAAACTTCGAAGTGCTCATAGTGATAATATTCAATACCGTTTTCTCTTTTTGTCGTAGCTTTAACATAAAGCGTATTTTTTAATTTTGCGGAAATTTTACTTTCAATATCATGAAAGTCCCAAAAAGGTATAGGATTCAGCTCAGAGAGGCCTATTCGATCTGCAACAGAATTTTTCCAATGGTCATGATGAGATGCTATTTTTCCAGAATCAAATGTTATAAAAATTTTCTCGTTTTCTCTATCGACACCAACGGTGAACCCTCGGTCACTATAACTCGATGCACTTATTGTCTGGCGAAAACTCATTTCATAGTCTGGATATGTAGTGCCTGCTTCCTGATGTGGCCAACCATATTTAGGTAGTAATATTTTAGGAACAAATCTTGCATTTCGAGGTTTGGGCTCACTATGAAATAAAGTTAGTAAAGAACTTGTTTCTGCTCTTTGACTTTTTATTTCCCATTCACCAAAATCAGGTAATTGCAAATTATTTTCTGAAATTTCTAAGAGGTCCTCTAACGTGTTGCCAACTCCACCTTGATTACCGTAACGTTTATTTTCAATCCATCCCAAATCTTTTATTTCAGAAAGTCGATGAATCAAATTATTTAGGTCTCTTGAAACCAAAATAACACATCCTTTCATTTTAACATAGAATAAAATGAATTTACATAATTTAGTATATCAGATAAAACACGAAATGTACATTTTAAATATCCGATATATAATGGTTAAAAAGCTTAAATGCATACACAAAAGCAGCACTAAGAATGAACACAACGACATTATTATGTAAGCGTACTTGACAAAATAGGTTAAATGTGTAAAAATAGGAAACAGATAAACAATAGGAGGTAATTTTATTGGACAATATCAAACTTAACGATAACCTTATGCGTCGAATTGTCCGTGCTGTAGATAAAGCAATTGCCGATGATGTGCCGCAGTACCTGCGGGAGCATCACAAAGAAACCAACAACGCTATTATTCATCTTCGTGGTGACTGTATCAATGAAAATCTCCGCAAACTGGTAGTTGGAGGAGATATCGAGTTTGTTCCTTTTAAGCGGTATGTGTGGCAGGGCAGAATCATTGTAGACCGAGCCGAAAAGGTTACCTACACGATTACCACTCAGAAAACGCTTCGTGCCGTGCCGAGGAAACAGCGCAATAAACCACATTTTCTGCAGACCATCCTATATATGGAAAATGGTGGTTGCGAAGCATCTGTAAAGCAGATGACCCTTATGGATTTTTTCCCGTTTGAAGCAGAAGATCTGGAAAATGACTATAACTCCATTGTGGAAGGTCTGATTGACCCTACCGAGGGTTATCGCCATTACGTCATCGCCTACGATGCAGACGGCAGCGAACTCAGAGACATTCAGTTGGAGTTTCTGGATAAGGACTTCAATATAATCGCAACGGCATCTCTTAACGAATACATAAAGCCGGATTTTGCACGGCTTACAGATGTCGAGCCTGTTAATGAAGATCTTAGTGATGAGACTGATGGCGAAGCAAGGGGTCTGTTGGCGATTAAGTCTGGACTTCGCCCCAAATTACGGGAGGTTTCAAAACAGGCCTGACAAAATTAAGTCAGGAGATGAAGAATTATGGATAAAAGAATATTTAACGGTAAGCGCCTAAAAAACGGAAGACTCTTTAGGGGGCTTACACTTACTGAATTAGCTGATCGAACAGGTATCAGCAAACAATCACTTTCACTTTACGAGAATGAGCGAAATACACCGGAACATGAGCGAGTACAAGCTTTAGCCTCATCTTTAAGCTTTCCATACGATTTCTTCTTCCAAACGGATGCTTGTGAAACCGTGACGGAGGTAACCTATTTCCGTTCCCTTGCAAGTGCCACAAAGATGAATCGTACCTCACAAAGCGTAAAGTTAGAGTATGTGGCTAAAATGTATGAAGTTCTATTGGAATATATTGATTTTCCTGCTCTCAATTTGCCGGACGTAACCTTTGATGGCAGCGATGATGAGTTTGATGATAAGAGTACAGAGGATACCCAGCGGCAGATTGAATCCATTTCACAACAGATTAGAGAGTTTTGGGGTATTGGCGATGCTCCAATAAAAAATCTACAGTTCTTGCTTGAAAAGAACGGCATTATCGTAACCGGATTTGATACATTGGAAGATAAGATTGACGCATTCAGCCAGAGAACTATTGTCGGTAATAATGATATGTACTTTATAGCTGTTGCCCTTGGCAAGAGACCGGAAGGCAGAATCCGGTTTGATATGGCCCATGAACTTGGACACCTTCTGCTTCATCCATGGAGTGAGAACCTCGAACTCATTACAAAGGAAGAATTTAAGGTCCGTGAAAAACAGGCCAACATGTTTGCAAGTGCCTTGTTGCTGCCCCAAAACAGTTTTGGCAAAGATGTACAGGCATATCCTACAGACTTGAAGTATTACCAGTTTCTCAAGAAAAAATGGAAGGCTTCCATTCAAGCGATGGTTTACCGAAGCAATCAACTCGGTATCATTACCGATAACCAGTTCCAGTATATGATGCGTCAGATATCCAAAAACGGATGGCGCACCAAAGAACCCGGCGATGTTTCGTATGCTTTGAAGGAGAATATATTCCAAGGGGCTATCGACCTTCTTATTGAAGAGAAGATACTTAACCCCGCAAGCATCCTGCGGACTTTCAAACAGTACGGTATTACACTGTATCGCCAAGATATTGAGGAACTACTCCACCTGCGTGAGGGAACGCTTTATGTTGAGGAGAGCAAACCGCAAATCATACAGCTTAAACGCCCTGATGATACGCATAGAGGCAACGAATAAAATGCAACAAAGCCGCCTCCTAAGATAAGTCTCAAGGTGTTTGAAGAGTGGCATGTAGCCACTCTTTCCAAGAAGCGACTTTTTTCATAGGAGGCGTGTTAATGGAAAGACTTAATTCATTCAGAGATGTTATTGAGGACAGGCTTTTTAACGAAATTTTCAATGCCTTGTTAATCTTTGTAGAAGATAACCCTGGTAAATTGGAAGGCAATTCGCACTGCGTAGAAAGTCCGGATGAAGCAACTTTGTCTGATGTTGAGGTCAAGCTTGTCGATATCACTGATTCAGAGGGTAACGAGATTTTTTTTGATGTGGTAGTATCTGCAGAAATCGAAATTGCAGAAACAGTAAAGAGAAACCGTGAAACCGATGGCATAGAGCAGTGGTTTCGGATTTCCTGTTCTGCAGAATTGGAAGATGGGTTTCGAAAATTCTATATATCTGATATACACATTTATAACAAGTATAATAATGGCAAAGAAAACCACCTGTCTGAGTATCTAGTTCCCATCATTCGCAAGGACCAGTTGGATGATGTGGCAGAAGAATTCCTTAAGAAATATTACCCGGAAGCATTAGCAAAGCCAATGGCTGTTCCGGCTCGTGAAGTCGCAAAGCGAATGGGGATTGACGTTCAGGAAGTACATATTACTAAGACTTGCTCTGTTTTCGGACAGACATATTTCTCCGACTGCGAAATACAATATTATGACAGAGATGCCGGGTTATATAAGCCTTTGAATGTAAAAAGAGGAACTATCCTGGTTGACCCCAATGTGTATTTTATGCGTAATGTGGGATCCATGAACAATACCATCATTCATGAGTGCGTCCACTGGGATCTGCACAAAAAGTTCTTTGAACTGGAAAAGCTATACAACAAGGAAGCACGGTCTATCAGCTGCCAGGTTCAAGAAGGCATAAGACCTGAAAGAAATCGGACACCGCTGGACTGGATGGAGTGGCATGCCAATTCCTTAGCCCCGAGAATACTGATGCCTGTAAAGCAGACACGGCAGAAGATTGAAGAACTAATCGCCAAAAACAAGCGAGTGCTTCAGAACGATAATATCGCCGATATCATGGAATCTGTGGTTTTCGAATTATCAGAGTTCTTCGAGGTATCAAGGATTGCAGCGAAAATTCGTATGATAGACCTCGGTTACACTGAGGCTATTGGTGTTTATACCTATATAGATGACCACTACATTTTAAATTATGCTTTTGAAAGAGCGGCTCTGAAAAATAATCAGACCTTTACCATCGGGATGCAGGATGCATTATATGAGTATGCTACGAATGTTGATTTTAAGAAATTACTGAATTCCGGCAAATATGTCTATATTGATGCACATTTTTGTATTAATGATTCCAAGTATATCCGCCACAACGAAAACGGGTATGCGGAACTTACAGATTATGCAAGACAGCACATAGATGAATGCTGTCTTATCTTTGATCTCAAGACTCGAAAAAATAATAGCTACGGGGTCTCCTTCTACACAGAATGTGTGCTTTATAAAAATGCTGTCTCTGACACGATAGTTGAAGCCAAGTATAGTAATTCCGCTCAGAACCAGTTAACTGAAGCTAGAGCCGCAGAATTAAAGAGAATCAAAAATGAGGCAACGCAGACAACAAGAATTATGCGTAGTCTGCCTGCCACTTTTTCCGATACGCTTGTTGCCCATATGGATCGATTGAATTTTACAGTAGAATACTTGGAAGAGATGTCACTGGTAAATGCCAAGACCATACAGCGCATGAGAAACGATGATAGAAAACCGCATAAGCTGCCAACGGTAGTGGCTATTTGTATAGGAATGCAATTAAACCCTGTTCTAAGTGCTGATCTGATAAAGAAGGCCGGTCATACTTTCAGAATTGACGAGGAACACATAATATATCAGATGCTGCTGAACTCGTACTACCAAAACTCAATTTATGAATGTAATGAGATTTTAAGGGCGAATGACTGCAATCCGCTGAGTAAAGCAGAATAAAAAAACAAAAAATTCTTATGTGACCGGACATTTTTTGTCCGGTTGTTTTTTGCCAGAATCGACAGGCCCCCTATAGGCTGCAATATTAATTTGCAGCCTATAGGGGGCCTGTTTTGCATTAAAATAGGACATTCCATGTCCGGGGCAAAACTACACTTGAGCGGTACGATTATGCCATGAGTTGGCCAACTCGTGGCATTTTTCTTTTCCAGAGTTTTGCGAAAAAGTTTTTTTAAATAGGAAAAGAGCCTGCCTATTTAACTTTTAGTATTTAGCTACAGAGCAAGGGAAGGAGGTGAGAAAGCGATGGGACCTAATGAAAGACGCCAGGGAATCATGGAAACACTCTGCCACAGAAGGCAGGAGACTATGGCAAATATGGCATTTGAGTTTGGAGTCAGTGTCCGAACTATTAGAAACGATATTGACTGCCTGTCGCTTTCTTATCCTCTGGAAACTATACGTGGACGATATGGCGGCGGTGTCCGGGTTATGGATGGGTTCTATATGAACCACAAGTATCTGAAGCCTGAACAGAAGGAATTGCTGAAACGGCTCGGCGCGCAGCTGTCCGGCAATGACCTCGCCATAATGAACAGCATCTTCAAAGACTTTGCTCTGAGCAAATAGCACGGGTTACAACCCCGAATTTTGAAAGGATGGTGAATGTAATGAAAAAGGTTTTTGTATGTTCTCCCTACCGTGGAGATATCGAGAAGAACAGCAAGAAAGCTGCGTACGCTGCCAAAATCATATGTGGCTGTGGTTACATCCCAGTGGTACCGCATCTTTATTTCCCTCAGTTTCTGGACGAGAATGACGAGTCTGAGAGAATCCGCGGTATTGAACTTGGCATCGAGCTGATGAAGGGCTGTGATCTGATATGGTTGCTCGGGCCAAGCATTACAAGCGGAATGGAATATGAACTTGAAGCCGCAAAGGAAATCCGCATCCCAGTGATGATATACGATGAGCAGCTTAGACAGATAAACCCTAAAACCCTGATTCTTGACGAGCGTGTGGATGATCACTTCCGCAATGTTGTCAAAGGTCTGAAATTTGAATGAAAGGATGAGTAGCAATGAGTGAAATTTATTTGACTTTGGCTGACGGGTTCGAAAAACTCGCAGCCGGATATCGTACCTTGGCGGCTAATTCTGCTGAAGGTCAAATCAAAGAACAATCTTCTGCAGCCGAACTAAAACAGGAAAGCAAAATCAGTATCGAGTTGGTTCGCGCCGTTCTTGCTGAGAAAAGCCAGGAAGGCAAAACCCGCGAGGTCAAGGCTCTGCTGATGAAATACGATGCAGGAAAGCTCTCAGGTGTGAAGCCGGAGGATTATGAGGCTCTTCTCAAAGAAGCCGAGGTGCTTTAATGAGTGGACATGCAAGATTTTCTCCTTCATCGGCAAATCGCCGTTTGAACTGTCCACCGTCCTTGGTGCTTGAGGAACAGTTTGCAGAAGAAGAGTCTCAATATGCAGCAGAGGGTTCTGCCGGCCATGCGCTGGCAGAGCATCTCATCAGAAAGCACCTTAAACAAAGAAGCAAACGCCCTGTTTCCGATTATTACTCGGACGAGCTGCTCGAAGCTGTAGATGAATATGTGTCTTATGTTATAGGTGAAATTGAGGAAGCCAAGCGGGTCTGCAATGGCCCGGTATTCACTGTTGAACAGCGCGTGGATGCTTCGGACTATGTGGATGAATGCTTCGGTACGGCGGATATGGTCATTGTTACCGATAAGGTGGCGCATATCATTGATCTCAAACTCGGCAAAGGCGTCCCGGTTTTTGCGGAGGAAAATCCGCAGCTAATGATCTACGGACTCGGCATCCTTGGCATGGCAGAGATGCTCTACGATGTGGAAACCGTCAGACTTACAATCTTTCAGCCTCGCTTAAACAATTCAAGCACCTGGAATATTGCTCCGGATACTTTGAAGGCGTGGGGCGAGGAAGTGTTAAAGCCCAGAGGTGCTATGGCGCTGATGGGAGCTGGAGATTTCAATGCAGGTAGCTGGTGCCGATTCTGCAAAGCAAGGAATCAGTGCCGTGCAAGAGCCGAAGAGTTTCTTGCCCTAGCAAAGATGGAGTTTCGTCAGCCTGCTCTGCTCTCGGATGATGAAATCGCAGAGGTGCTGAAGATAGCTGACGATCTGGCAAAATGGGCCTCCGATGTTTATGCCTTTGCCCAGGACCAGGCTATCATCCACGGCAAAGAGTGGAACGGATTCAAACTGGTGGAAGGTCGCAGCAACCGCAAGTATACAAGCGAGGACGAGGCGGCAGAGGCCGCAACTACCGCCGGCTACACAGATATCTATAAACGCTCACTAGTTACCATCACAGAGATGGAACGACTTATGGGCAAACAGGAATTCACCCGTATTCTCGGACGCCTGGTGTACAAGCCTCAAGGCAAGATCACATTGGTGCCGTATTCAGATAAAAGAGAAGCAATCAATAAAACTACCGCTGCGGCGGAATTTCAGGAGGTTTCATTATGAACAAGAATACGTCTGCAACTAAAGTCATCGTACCATGCCGTTTTTCCTATCTTCACTGCTGGGAGCCAGACTCCGTAAATGGTGGTGATCCGAAATACAGCGTTTCGGCTATCGTGCCTAAAAGTGATACCAAGACTGTCGAAGCCATAAAGGCAGCTATTGAACAGGCCAAGAAGGACTCTGCATCTAAGTGGGGAGGTAAGATTCCCGCCAATCTCAAGACTCCGCTTCGCGATGGCGATATCGACCGCCCCGAGGACGAAGCCTACAAAGGCTGCTATTTTTTCAATGCCAACAGCCGTCAGGCTCCACAGGTGGTGGACGGAAAAGTACAGCCAATCCTTGATCAGAGCGAAGTTTACTCCGGCTGTTACGGTCGTGTCAGCGTAACCTTCTATGGCTACAACTCCAACGGCAACCGCGGCGTTGCGGCGGGCCTTGGCAACATCCAGAAGCTCAAGGACGGTGAGGCACTCGGAGGACGCTCAAGGGCAACCGATGATTTTGGAACTGCGGAAGATGAGGATTTCCTCGGCTAAGAACTAATGTGGGGCGGTGGGCAACTGCTGCCCTTTACATACAAGGAGAGGATGAAATGTATTTATCAATAGATATTGAGACTTATTCAGATGTGGATCTGACGAAATGCGGCGTTTATGCCTATGTAGACAGTCCCAACTTTACAGTGCTGCTATTCGCTTACGCATTTGATGATGAAGAAACTAAGATAGTGGATCTGGCTTGCGGGGAGAAGCTTCCTGCAGAAGTCCTTGAAGCACTAACCGATGGAAGCGTTATAAAGACAGCTTTCAATGCAGCATTCGAAAGAACCTGTCTTTCAAGATACCTGAACACACCTCTATCTCCGGCTTCCTGGCAGTGTACGGCGGTGCAGTCGGCGATGCTTGCACTGCCACTGTCTCTTGACGGTGTGGGCGAGGTTTTGGATATTAGGCGAAAAAAGCTCAAGGAAGGCACCGACCTGGTCAGATACTTCTCCATTCCATGCAAGCCGACCAAGACAAACGAAGGAAGAACCAGAAACCTGCCGGAACACTCGCCTGAAAAATGGGAGCTGTTCAAAACCTACTGCATCAGGGATGTGGATGCGGAGCGGGAGATAAGGTGGAAACTCAGGAATTTTCAGATTCCCGAAAGCGAGATGGAACTTTATAGGCTCGACCAGGAAATCAATGATAGAGGCATCATGGTTGACCGTGATCTTGTATCTCATGCCGTTGAGTGTGATCTTCAGTACAAAGATATGGTGACTGCACAGGCTTATGAATTGACTGGGCTTAACAACCCTAACTCTGTCACCCAAATCAAAGAATGGCTTATGGACAGAGGTGTCGAGGTGGAGAGCCTTGATAAAAAATCGGTCAAGGGCCTCATTCCAGAAACGGATGGAGAGGTGCTGGAGGTTCTGAAGCTGCGGCTGTTGATGGCAAAGACCTCGATCAAGAAATATGAAGCCATTGAGCGCTCCGTCTGCTCGGATGGGAGGGTCCACGGTCTGCTCCAGTTTTATGGGGCGAATCGGACAGGACGTTGGGCAGGAAGGCTTGTCCAGGTTCAGAACCTGCCACAGAACCATCTGGCGGATTTGGCTCTTGCCAGAAGCCTTATAAAACAAGGCCGGTATGAGGATGTGGATTTGCTATTTGACTCCGTTCCAGGTGTGTTGTCGGAACTAATCCGAACTGCCTTTGTGCCAAAGCCTGGTACCCGGTTTATCGTAGCGGACTTTTCTGCAATTGAAGCAAGAGTGCTCGCATGGTTCTCTGGTGAGAAATGGCGTCTTGATGTATTTGCCAGCCACGGAAAGATCTATGAGGCATCGGCATCCGCCATGTTCGGTGTTCCTATTGAGGAAATAACAAAAGGCAGCCCGTTTAGGCAGAAGGGCAAGATTGCGGAACTGGCTTTGGGCTATGGCGGATCTGTCGGAGCTTTGACTTCAATGGGAGCTTTGGACATGGGGCTGACTGAAGAAGAACTGCCCATACTGGTCAATCAGTGGAGAAGCGCGAATCCCCACATTACAAAGTTCTGGTGGGATGTAGATGCAGCTGCCACTTCGGCTGTACGTGAAAAGAAGGAAATGGTCGTCGGCAAGGTGTGCTTTTCCTACAAGTCCGGCATCCTGTTCATCACACTGCCCTCCGGCAGAAAGCTCTCCTATATCAAGCCGAGACTCGATACCAACAAGTTTGGCCGTGAAGGCCTGACTTATGAGGGGATTGGCGAAAGCAAGAAGTGGCTGAGGATCGAAACCTATGGCCCAAAACTGGTCGAGAACATCGTGCAGGCAACAAGCCGCGACCTTTTGGCACTCGCCATGCTCAGGCTTCGCAACAGCGGATTTGAAATTGTGATGCACATTCACGATGAAGCTGTGCTGGAGGTTTCAGAAGGATATTCAAGCGTTGAAGATATATGCAGGATAATGTCGGTTGCTCCGGAATGGGCAACAGGATTGCCGCTTAGAGCGGACGGTTACGAATGTGATTTTTATAAAAAAGATTAGGAGGATTAAGGATTATGAATAATATTAAGATTTTCAAAAATATCGAGTTTGGTGAAATTAGAACACTGGAACAGGACGGCAAGCCACTATTCTGCGGTAGCGATGTGGCAAAGGCGTTAGGCTATGCCAAGCCACAGAATGCTATCGATGCACATTGTAGGTATGCCCTAAAACGAGGCATACCGCACCCACAATCGCCTGAGAAAACAATTGAAATGCTCTTTATTCCTGAGGGTGACCTTTATCGGTTGATTGTTAACAGTAAATTGCCATCCGCAGAAAAGTTTGAACGCTGGGTTTTTGATGATGTTCTCCCAACTGTTAGAAAGCACGGTCTTTATGCCAAAGAGGAACTACTGAATGATCCGGACCTCTTTATATCCGCCCTTCAGGAATTGAAGGCAGAAAAAGAGAGAATCAAACTTCTGGAGCTTGAGAATGCGCAAAGCAGACAGATCATTTGTGAACTGCAGCCGAAAGCCAGCTACTACGATTTGATTTTACAGAATAAGAGTGTTATCCCTGTCAGCCAGATTGCGAAAGATTACGGGATGTCCGGTAAGGCCTTTAATAAGATGCTGCACGACCTGGGTGTTCAGTTCAAGCAGTGTAACACATGGCTCTTATACCAGAATTATGCTGACCAAGGTTACACCCAGTCCAAGACATATGCCATTGATGCTGAACGAAGTGCGATGCACACCTACTGGACGCAGAAGGGTAGACTGTTTCTTTATGACTTGCTGAAAAATGAATGCGGCCTGTTGCCGGTTATTGAACGCAGGCTAAGCGCATAGGGGGTGTGTTTCTTTGGGAATCAGCAAATACAACGCGGAAGGTTACTATGATCCGACCGCATATGAAGGCATCCGCAATGCAGAAGCGGATGCCAGAAAACTTAAGATTAAGTATCCCACAGGATATATGGAGCTGAACCTTGATTACTTTTTTCCCTGTACTCTGGACAAAGCCAGGAAGGTCTTTTCTCTGATTCACAGATATTCATCGGAAGTCGACAAAGACAGATTGCTTGCATTCCTTTATGGGTTGGAGAGCAGATATGGTGCCCAGATGCAGGAGTATGCCGATAAGGCAATGTACTATCCTGAGAAAACAGAGGAGTATCGAGAGTACACTTCAAGGTTTAAGGAAGCAAGGCGGCTCCGTCAGCGAACCGCAAGAAACATAGAACTCTTTACCGCAGGGAGGGAACTCAGATGAAAATAAGGCTTTGTACGGGCAATTCCCGTATGGACAAACATTGGAACCTGACGGAAATGGAACTAGACGAGTTCCGTAACCGCATATCCACCACTCACAGAACCGCAGAGACGGTGGAGCAGTACAAGAAACTCAGCAAGGCCAAGCAGGATGAGATTAAAGACGTTGGAGGCTTTGTACTTGGAACCCTGAAAGGTGGCAGACGAAAAAAGGACTGTGTCCTGACCCGCTCGGGGCTATGTCTGGATATGGACTACGCACTGCCAGACACCATCGAACAGATCGAGATGTTCTTTTCCTTCAAATGCTATTTCTACTCCACACATAAACATACTCAAGAAAAGCCACGCCTTCGACTAATTATTCCACTCGCCCGCGAGGTGTCACCCGATGAGTACTCTGCGGTAGCAAGAAAGGTGGCAGAGGAAATCGGCATTGAGCTCTTTGACGATACCACCTATGAACCGAGCCGACTGATGTATTGGCCATCGACCTCCGCTAACGGGGAGGTCCTGTTCCGTGAGATAGACGGAGATCTCCTTGACCCAGATGCAGTCCTTGCCAAATATAAGGACTGGCACAATTCAGCTGAATGGCCGGTATCAAAAAGGCAGCAGACTGTGGTGCAGCGGGAGGTCAAGAAACAGGCTGACCCTCTGGAAAAGCCAGGAACGGTTGGAGCCTTCTGCCGTACTTACTCTGTGACGGATGCCATTGATACTTTCCTTAATGATGTATATCGCAAGAGTGCAATGACCGGTCGCTACGACTATATCCCTGCAGACTCCCAGGCGGGTGTAGTTATTTATGAAGATAAATATGCATACAGCCACCATGCTACAGACCCTGCTTGCGGGCATCTCATGAACGCCTTTGATGTGGTGCGAATCCATAAGTTCGGTGGTCTGGATGCCAGAGCGGACGAGGACACAGAGCCCTCCAAGCTGCCATCCTTCAAAGCCATGCAAGAATTTGTCGTTGATGACGAAAAGGTGAAGCTACGCCTTGCCAAAGAGCGCGAGAGTCAGGCTATGGCAGAGTTTGATGGAGTTGATGAAGAAAACTGGCAGACCTTTCTAGAGCTGGACAAACAGGGGAGGGTTAAAGATACCCTGACTAATATTGCTAATATTATCCGCTATGACAGCAACCTCAAACCCATCGTATACAACGAGTTCAAAAGTATGCTTGATGTGATTGGAGAATTGCCGTGGAGCCAAGTGCGCCCCGGTTGGGGTGATGCCGACCTTGCCTGCGCAAAAGTGTACTTTGAGAGGGTGTACGGGATCTGGTCACCTACTAAATTTAAGGACGCGCTACTAGCGGTTTCATCTGCAGAACGCACCTACCATCCAATTAAGGAATATCTGGCAACAATCGCATGGGATGGAGAGGAACGTATCGACACACTGCTTATAGATTATCTCGGTGCAGACGATACCGCATTCGTCAGAGCAGTTACAAGAAAGACACTTTGTGCCGCTGTTGCCCGTGTATATGAGCCCGGCATCAAGTACGACTCCATCCTTGTTCTTAATGGTCCGCAGGGAGTTGGCAAGTCCACACTCTTTGCTCTTCTTGGACGGCAGTGGTATTCGGACAGTCTGTCCATTTCGGATATGAAGGACAAGACCGCTGCAGAGAAGCTGCAGGGCTATTGGATTCTTGAGCTTGGGGAGCTGGCGGGCATCAAGAAGGTGGATGTGGAGACAGTCAAATCTTTCATCAGCCGGACAGACGATAAATTCCGTCAGTCCTATGGCGTCAATGTGGAAAGCCATCCAAGAACCAACATCATCGTGGGGTCAACAAATGCTGAGAGTGGCTTCCTCCGTGACATCACAGGAAACAGACGCTTCTGGCCTGTTCATGTTACGGGCAACGGGAAATATAATGCGTGGGATTTAACCGAGGTCGACCAGGTTTGGGCCGAAGCCATCGTGAAGTACCGTGCCGGAGAGGAGCTGTTCCTTAAAGGCGAAGTGGCAACGCAAGCATATGTTGCTCAGCAACAGGCAATGGAATCCGATGACCGTGAGGGTATCATCAGCGATTACCTAGACCATCTGCTACCGGAAAACTGGGATGGCATGGATCTTTATCAGAGAAGGAGTTTCCTGGGCGGTAGCGAGTTTGACGGTGCAACCACAACAGGGAGTGTCGGCCGCGACAAAGTCTGCGTGATGGAAATCTGGTGTGAGTGCTTTGGCAAGGAGCGTCAGAACCTCAAGCGCACCGACTCCTATGAAATTGAAGGTATTTTGACTCGCATCGGAGGGTGGCGGAAATTGACCTCCAACAAAACCGGAAAGACTTATTACCCCCTTTATGGTCCGCAGAAAACCTTCGTCCGTGAAAAGCAAGGCACAAAATCGGGGAGTTAGGCACATGCCTATCGTTCCGTAAAAACCAACGGCACAAAGATAGGCATAGCCTAAAATGGTAGTAAAACAGGGTGGCCTGTAAGCTTTGTGCCTATCGTGCCTATAAATAACCATAATGAGCGATAAAAATATATGAAATAGTAGGAATAGGCACATGTATGTCCGTGTACACGCGTATAGAAGTTTTTGGCTTAGGCACGGAACATCGGCACAAGTGCTGAGAGGAGATGGTCTTTTGCGAGAAAGTGCAATAGAAAGAAAATTGGTCACCGAGGTAAAAAAGCGTGGAGGGCTTGCTGTCAAATTTGTATCGCCCGGTCTTGATGGAGTGCCGGACCGTCTTGTTCTATTCCCTGGCGGCAAGATGGCTTTCGTGGAACTGAAAGCCCCCGGTAAGAACATGCGGCCTATACAGGAGAAACGGGCAAGGCAGCTAACCGCTTTAGGCTTTAGAGTCTACTGCGTGGACAACAAAGAAATGATTGGAGGTGTGCTTGATGAAATACAAGCCGCATAGCTATCAGGAATATGCAAAAGAGTTCATACTGGCACACCCGGTCTGCTGCCTTATGCTCGACATGGGACTCGGCAAGACAATTATCACGCTTTCGGCATTATGGCTGCTTGCTTTGGATAGCTTCGACATTGGTAAGATCCTCGTTATCGCTCCCAAGCGAGTAGCTGAAGATACCTGGCCAAAGGAGATGGCAAAGTGGGAGCATCTGACAGGACTTACATTCTCTTTGGTACTTGGCAACCAGAAACAGAGAGAGGAAGCCCTTAACAAACGTGCTTTTGTTTATATCATCAACAGGGAGAATGTATCGTGGCTTATTGAAAACGGCCAATGGGATTTTGACACCGTGGTTATAGATGAACTGTCCAGCTTCAAATCCAATAAGGCACAGCGGTTCAAAACCTTGAAGAAAGTCCGTCCGAAAGTGCAGAGGGTTATAGGGCTTACCGGCACTCCGGCACCGAACTCGCTCCTTGACCTTTGGCCGCAATTGTATCTGTTGGATATGGGGCAGAGGCTCGGGCGCTTCATCGGCGGCTACCGTGAAAGGTTCTTTAAGCCGGATAAGCGCAATCGTGAAATTATCTATTCTTATAAAACCCGTGACGGTGCGGAGGAAAAAATATATGAACTGATTTCCGATGTCTGCATTTCCATGAAAGCCGTGGACTTCCTCGATATGCCGGAGAAGGTGTATAACCGCATTGAGGTTTCGATGGAGAAGAAGGAGCAACAGCTTTACGACCGTTTTCAAAAGGATATGGTTCTTTCCCTTGGTGGTGAGGATGTTGACGCCATCAATGCTGCCGGCCTTTCAAACAAATTGCTGCAGATGGCAAATGGTGCGGTCTACGGCGAGGACAGAAAAGTCCTCCGCATCCACGATAGAAAGCTGGATGCACTGGAGGATTTGATTGAAGCCGCCAATGGCAAGCCGATCCTTGTAGCTTACTGGTATAAGCACGACCTTGCCAGAATTCGTAAGCGGTTCGATGTACGAACAATTGATACCCCAGAGGATATTGACGACTGGAATGCCGAAAAAATACCTGTGGCTCTGATCCATCCGGCTTCGGCGGGTCACGGTTTGAACCTCCAAGAAGGCGGCTCCACCGTAGTATGGTTCGGGCTTACCTGGTCTTTGGAACTGTATCAGCAGTTGAACGCAAGGCTCTGGCGGCAGGGTCAAAAAAACACTGTGGTGATTGCCCATATCGTTACCCGCGGTACACATGATGAAGATGTGATGAAAGCGCTGGAACGAAAGGATATGAGGCAGTCCGCTTTGATCGCAGCGGTCAAAGCCAGGATTGGAGGTGCATCATGAACGAAAGGATAGAGAAAATAATGCAGGATTATCCGCAGATGGTGATGGAACGGACTTGTTTAGAAAATCAGATATTGAATTTTAAAGGCATCACCGGAACCGAAATGATAGAGTCCATGTATTTTACGCAGCCGGAGGGTGAGCGAGTTCAGGCTAGTGGCGTTTCTGATAAGACTGCCCGTATTGCCATAACATACAAGAACAAAATGGAACGTATCAATTGTGAGTGGCGGGAACATTTAGAGAAGAAACATTCTATCCTTGCGGAGGAACTGATCTTTTTCGAGTCAGCTGTTCTTTCCTTGAGCGGCATTCTCCCTGATTTTATTTCCGATATGGTCATCGAAGGCCTTACATGGGATGACCTAGCTGACAAATACCATGTCAGCCGGACGATGGTGGCAAAGTATCGCAAGAAGGCAATCCATGAACTGGAAATTCTGTACGCCATTCACGACCAGGAAATGGCAGAATATATTTTGAGGTGAATGTGATGTGTAAAAGAGGAGATATTTATTTCGTGGATTTCGGAAAGAACATAGATACAAGAAAACAGTGCGGAATCCGTCCTGTGGTTGTGGTCAGCAATAATAAGGCAAATGCCTATTCTCCTGTTATCACCGTTGTGCCGCTCACTTCCAAAATCCACAAGAAACGGTTTCTGCCAACCCATGTGTATATTCCCGTATCTGCCGGATGCGGAATGAGACGTGGAAGCCTGGCTCTTGCTGAACAGGTGGAAGCCATTGACAAGGACCGCCTTCTTGAGAAAAAGGGGTATATTGCTAGCGATGTTATTATGGGGAAAATCACAAAGGCAATACAGATACAGATCGGAGCATACGAAGAATATAACTGATTGAATTTTAGCAGTAAAAGATTTTTTGTTTTACCATTGACACTCTAACGGCAGTATGGTACATTTATCTCAAGATAAGTCTACCGGATATATGGTACAAAAATATGGAGGTGTAATATGGGAAGACAAAATTATATGACGATTACCGTAGCGGACACAATTCAGGATATGTTTAACGAGTTTGTGACAATCAAGGGGATTACAAAAACGGCAGCACTTAATGATGTAGTAGAAATGTATATGCTGGCTAAAGACGAAGAATTGTATTTGAACCTCAAAAAAAAGTACTTAAATGTTGAGGGGGTGAAGAACATGATTGCTGATCGAGATAGTAAGATTGATGATTCAATACCAGAGTACTTGTTTATGAAGCTGGGAATATCCACAACAAATGAAGGCGATGAACTTGATGGAGAAGAAACAGTTAGGGTTTATATGAACGATGAAAAGATCAGAGGCTTTACTTGGTTTTCTACACAGTCTTTGTTTTATGGGATGAGTCAGGATCGAGTGAAGCATTACAACAATCAGATTGCGGCTGGGAAAAAGGTGAAAATCCTTTTTGCAGTCAACAACGAAAATTTCGATAATGACATCGCATTTAGCGCTGATGTTCTGGAAGTGTTTTCTGCCAAGCTTCCGGTGGAATGTCCTGAAGAAGGGCTTCCGGTTGAATTTGATGGTGAAAAGGCGCGCATTTGGATTAAACTTGTTAACATTCAAGATGAAACAAAAATTAATGCGAGCATGATGCAAATAACAAGTACTGGAAGAGATTTAAAACAGACCATATCAAATTCTCAGTATCATTTTGGATATGTGTCATTCAAAGAATAAGAGTATATTTCGCTAAATGGTTTACTGAAGGTGTACTAAAGGTGTACTGCTTTTTCATTTCGACCGCGCTATACTTATAATTGCCAGGAAAGCATACAGAGTCTGGGTTCTCCCCCAGGCTCTTTTTCTTTGGCCGGATGCGTATTTCATCCTTTCACGCATCCGTACATAAGAAGGGAGAAATAATTATGCCGAAACGTCCTAACACCCCGTGCAAGCATCCCTGTTGTGCAAGACTTATTCCTTATGGTTCGCAGTACTGTGAGGAACACGCACCGATGCATCGTCAAGATGCGAAAGGCACAAAGGAAAAAGGATATAATAGTCGCTGGCGTGCGGTAAGAGCAAGGTTCTTAAAAGCACATCCATTGTGCGCAAAGTGCCTTGAGAACGGGCGACTTGAGAAAGCCACGGTGGTGGATCACATTGTTCCCCATCGAGGCGACCGCAAACTATTCTGGGATGAAAGCAACTGGCAAGCGCTTTGCAAGTCGTGTCACGATACAAAAACAATGACCGAGGACCGGTACCAGGAATTCAAGTACTAACCCCCAGGGGCGGTCTGAATCTCTGTGAGCCGCCAGCGCCAAGACCGCCGCCCCCCTTCGCGTGAAAAATCGCAGAATTAACAAGGGGGGATACCCCAAAAGCCTTAGAATACCCTCGTAAATTCATAGGAAATAGCGAAAGTGACCTGAAATAAAGGTTTTCCCCTTTTATCTTCCTCGCCGCTTTCGTCAAATTATTACCCAAAAGACTGTAAAATACTTGCTCAAACGCAGGGTTTCACGGTCTTTTTTTATACAAAATTTTAGCGAAAGGATGTGAAGCAATGACGGATTTCCAAACAAAGCAAATACGAGAACTGCGCATGAGAGGCGTCGGATACCGGGCCATTGCTTCGGTGGTCGGGCTTTCCCGTGATGTAGTTCGCAACTACTGCAAAAGTCACAGCCTATATGGCTATGCCACGGAGTTTACCATGAATATGAAAGAACAGATGCAGCAGGGCAAAGCCTGTCTGTGCTGCGGCAAAGATATCAAGCAACCAAATACGGGTCGGAAGCGTAAGTTTTGCTCGGACAAATGCAGACGGGAATGGTGGGCAGCCCACCCAGATGTCGTGCAGAAAAAGGAAACGGCATTCTATAAAAAGGCTTGTATCTACTGCGGTAAACCCTTCACCGTTTACGGAAACAAGAACAGAAAATATTGCAGCTACGAATGTTATGTACATGACAGATTCTGGCGAGCGGAAGAGGGCAGAGAGACTTATGTAAGTCCTGCCCGGTGTGAGGAGGTAAATTATGAGTGAAATGAATTGGCAATCACTGTCGGTGGATATTCTCCATCCGGCTGCATACAATCCCCGCAAGAAACTGAAGGCGGGAGATAAGGAATACGAAAAAATCAAAAATTCCATTTTGGAGTTCGGATATGTGGAACCCATAATCGTCAATTACGATATGACGGTCATTGGCGGCCACCAAAGGCTGACAGTCTTGAAAGATCTGGGATATAGCGAGGTGCAGTCTGTTGTCGTGCATATCGAGGATGAGAACAAGGTCAAGGCTCTTAACATTGCCCTCAATAAAATCACGGGAGCCTGGAACGAGCAGCTTCTTGCTGATCTTATCGTAGATTTGCAGACAGCAAACTTTAATGTGGATTTGACAGGCTTTGAGCTGCCTGAAATCGACCAGTTGTTTTCCAAGGTCCATAACAAGGAAATCAAGGAGGATGACTTCGATGTAGAAGCGGCTTTGAAAAAGCCTACCGTGACAAAGAGTGGTGACATTTGGCTTCTTGGAAAGCACCGACTCATCTGCGGCGATTCTACCTTGCCGGCAACCTACTCTGCTCTGATGGATGGTAGAAAAGCAAACCTTGTGGTTACCGACCCACCATACAACGTAAATGTTGAGGAAACAGCCGGAAAAATTAAAAACGATAATATGCCCGATGCAGACTTTTATAAATTTCTCTTTTCAGCCTTCGTCAATATGGAGCAGAACATGGAGAATGACGCATCCATCTACATATTCCATGCAGATACCCAGGGGCTCAATTTCCGCAAATCATTTACCGATGCCGGTTTCTATCTTTCCGGATGCTGCATTTGGAAGAAAAATGCATTGGTTCTTGGACGGTCCCCATACCAGTGGCAGCATGAGCCCTGTTTGTTTGGATGGAAGAGAGGCGGCAAGCATCAGTGGTATTCCGACCGAAAGCAGACTACCATATGGGAATATGACAGACCGAAGGCCTCAAAAGAGCATCCGACGATGAAGCCCGTGGCTTTGATGGCTTATCCTATTCAAAACTCATGCATGAGCAATTGTATCGTGCTTGACCCCTTCCTTGGCAGCGGCTCTACGATGATCGCCTGCGAGCAGACGGGACGTATCTGCTACGGCATTGAGTTGGATGAGAAGTTTGCGGATGTTATTGTTAACCGCTTTGTGGAACAGACCGGAAACAGTGAAAGTGTGTTTTTACTGCGTGATGGATCTCAAATCCCTTATGATAAGGTTCCACGCCCGGCAGCGGACACAACAGAAAATATAGAAATATGAGGTCTGGATTGTCTTGACTTATGTGCCTTTCAGAGTGATGTATGTAGTACCAAAAAATAAAGGAGGTTCAGCACATGATTATCAAGACAAATACGGATAACCGAAAAGCACTGGTCAAGGCAATCAGCGAGTTCACGGGCGAGGAGCAAAGCTACCTCGGCCTGCCAAGCTATGCATATCGAGTCGGCGAATTCATCATTGACCGCGACGGTGGGATAACCTGTGAAACCGATGATGGTTATAAGAAGTTGAAAGAGCATTTAATAGAACTTGGCTATCTTGAGTCTGAAGTTGAAGAATTGAATATCAGCATTCCCGCCGACGGAATGGATATGAACGCCCTTCGCAACCTGGTCTTTATGCTTCACAGCAAGCAATACCTTTTGAACCGGGTGGTGGGGCGCAACAGTTTTTCTGTCAGCGAGGACTTGATTAAAGCGCTTGAAACGAACCTGCCCGAAACTAAAGAAGCGTTACTCGCTCTCTGTGGGGCGGACAGCTATGAAGCAACAATCCATGGCATGACTTTTGACGAGGAGACGGTTACCTTCGCATTTCCTTTTTCGGACAACCCCGACAAGAACAGAGCTTATGCGGAACTGGCAGCCTTCATGGTGGCACAGGCAAGGGAGGCCAAGCGGGTAAGCGCTAAGGAACAGAAACCTGAAAACGAAAAATACTACCTTCGCAGTTGGCTTCTGCGTTTGGGACTTGCGGGCGAAGGCGGCAAGGCTTCAAGAAAAGCGCTTCTTACGGGCCTCAAGGGCCACACAGCCTTCAGAACTACCGCCGATGAGGAGAAGCATAAAGCTCGTCTGCTTGCGGAAAAGGCGCGCATGCAGGAATAGGAGGATTCAATAATGAAAGCACTTTTCGGAAGAAAAATGGTCGATATCGAAGAACTAAGGGATGCAACCAGAAAGGCTAAAAAAGAAGGATTTGTTGGATCGGCTTATAAGGTTACTAAAGAGGTCGCACTTAGTGACATCGATTTTAAAGAATTTACAAAGGACTTTCTTAAGGACCAGCCTTGGATTGATAAAGCCGATGGCGGTTCAAATCCAAGCGGTGAAATCCGGTGTATTAGAGTGCTCAACCTTCAAACGGGAGCGAGTATTTTGGTAAACAGCGAGGGTTACAATTATCCGCGGTATACAGCAATAGAAGAATAAGAGAAGCAAACTGCATACGGTTTTCAGCCTGAAAAATAGTTGTGTTTATTCAAAAATAGTACTGGATATTATGTGCTTTTAGAGTGATATATAGTACTACCAGAAGGAAAGAAACACACATTTTGAAAGGGTGAAAACAGATGAAAACGCAGAATTTCGGGATTGAAATCGAAATGACAGGCATCACGAGAGA
Source organism: Propionispora hippei DSM 15287 (assembly GCF_900141835.1). Classification (NCBI taxonomy): domain Bacteria; kingdom Bacillati; phylum Bacillota; class Negativicutes; order Selenomonadales; family Sporomusaceae; genus Propionispora; species Propionispora hippei. The sequence goes on from NZ_FQZD01000012.1 coordinate 45,500, forward strand.
GCAAGCGGCCAAGGTTATAGCAGTCTACTTCCAAACAGGCGAAACCAATTACGTTGGCGGCACCTACCGCACCTACGAAGCCAAAGACACCAAGGGCAGAGCATGGAAAGCCATGTACGACTCAAGCATTGTTGCCGAGAAGAAGGTCGGCGGTTCAATAACCTCCGCAGGCGATGAATACAAGACCGAGGTGGTCAGCCCCATCTTGACCTACGATGACATTGCGGATTTACAGGAACTGGTCAGACAGCTTCGGCACAAGGGCGCGATTGTGAACACCTCCTGCGGAATCCATGTTCATGTCGGGGCAGAGAGATTCACACCGCAGACCATCCGGAATATCGTCAACATCATCGCAAGCAAGGAGGACATCCTTTACAAAGCCCTTCAGATAGACCCAAGACGCCTTCGTTACTGCAAAAAGACCAACGAGGAACTGCTTGAAACCATCAACCGCAGGAAGCCCCAGACAATGGCGCAGCTTGCGGACATCTGGTACGCAGAAGACCCTTATGGCAGAGACCGCCATTACAACAACACCCGCTATCACGGCTTGAACCTCCATGCCACCTTTACCAAAGGCACGGTCGAGTTCAGACTTTTCAACTCCACCACCCACGCAGGAGAGATTAGAGCCTACATACAGTTCTGCCTGGCGGTTTGCCACCAAGCCTTGAAACAGAAGAAGGCTTCCGCAAGAAGAACGGTCACCGATAACGAAAAGTACGCCTTCCGATGCTGGATGCTCCGCTTGGGACTTATCGGGGGCGAGTTCAAGACCTGCAGATTGCACTTCCTCAAGCACCTTGAAGGCAACTCGGCTTGGAGACAGGTTGCTTGAAGGAATTAGCCACAGGCACACCAAGGGCGGCGCGACCGCCCTTTAGGTGGTGAAAGGAAAAATGACTTTCGGAAAGGGTGGATTGAATCATGAAAACAAAACTCTACATCGCATACGGCAGCAATATGGATATACGCCAGATGGCTTTCCGCTGTCCAACGGCGAAACTCATATGCACATCGGAAGTGGATGGCTACCGGCTGCTCTTTAGGGGTTCGCAGACAGGGGCTTACGCCACTATTGAAAAGGCGAATGGCTACAAGGTTCCGGTTATCGTCTGGGAAATCGGCGAGACAGATGAAATGAACCTTGACCGCTATGAGGGTTTTCCAGCATTTTATTACAAGAAAGACCTGACCGTTTCTGTAAATGGCAAGTTGGAAAAAGCCATGGCCTACATCATGGATGAACGCAGATCCCTTGGCGAGCCCAGCTACCGATACTACAAGGTGATCGAGGACGCCTACTCCGAGTTCCACTTGGATATAAACATTCTGGAAAAGGCCCTTGAGGACACCATTGCGGAGGGGGACGGCGATGTTTATTAAGAGAGAAATAGTCGAACGTCTACGCAAACAATACCCCGCTGGCACCAGAGTGGAACTTATCCGTATGGAGGATGAACAAGCGCCGCCCATCGGTACTCGAGGCACGGTGGTTGGTGTGGACGATATTGGAAGCATAATGGTCGCTTGGGATAGCGGCGGCAGCCTGAACGTGGTCTACGGTGAGGATTGTTGTCGAAAGATCGATAAATAACGCTGTCCCTATTATCTAGAAAAGACTTCTTCGGAGGTCTTTTTTTCATGCCATTAAAGCCAATGAGAGGAGGTGGGACTTATGGCACAGAGAGGAAGAAAACCAAAACCTACCGCCCTTAAGGAGCTGGAAGGAAACCCTGGCGGCCGGCAGCTGAACCAAAATGAGCCAAAACCCAATAAAAAAGCCCCACGCTGCCCTTCCTGGCTTGAAGAGGAAGCCAAAAAAGAATGGAAGCGCATGGGCAAGATTTTAGAACGGATAGGGCTTCTGACCGAAATGGATATGGCGGCCTTTGCGGGTTACTGCCAGGCGTATGCCCGTTGGAAGGAAGCCGAGGAATTCATCACCCAGCACGGCGCGATGATCCGCACCCCAAACGGCTATCTGCAACAGGTGCCACAGGTATCCATTGCCCAGACCAACCTGAAAATCATGCTAAAGTTCTGTGAACAGTTCGGTCTGACACCGTCGGCAAGGAGCCGGATCATAGCTGGTGAAGGTTCTCTTGACCCAACCGATGAGATGGAACAACTGCTTGAAGGTAGTTAATGATGCCATACCAATACACACCTTCACCTTTCATGCTTGAGACTTCCCGCTACGATAAGGCGAAAGCAGACCGAGCGGTTGCCTTTATTGAAAACCTCCGCCACACCAAAGGGAAGTGGGCGGGAAAGAAATTTCTGCTGCTGCCCTGGCAGGAACAGATTGTCCGGGATCTATTCGGGATTGTCGGAGAGAATGGCAAACGGCAGTTTCTTACCGCCTATATTGAGATACCGAAAAAACAGGGCAAGTCGGAACTCGCAGCCGCCATTGCCCTTTACCTTTTATATGCCGACAACGAACATAGTGCCGAGGTATACGGTGCCGCTTGTGACAGGTCGCAGGCTTCCATCGTGTTCGATGTGGCCAAGCAGATGGTGCAAATGTCACCGGCTCTTTTGAAGCGGTCGAAGATTACCGCCGCCACCAAGCGGATTGTAAACTATTCCAATGCAGGATTCTACCAGGTGCTTTCGGCAGAGACCGGAACCAAGCACGGGCTTAACGTATCCGGCCTTGTCTTTGACGAAATCCACGCCCAACCGAACCGCAAACTGTATGATGTTCTGACCAAAGGCTCCGGGGATGCCCGTGAACAACCGTTGTTCTTCATTATCACCACAGCTGGTTCGGACAAAAACAGCATCTGCTATGAGTTGCATGCCAAAGCTATGGACCTCAAGACTGGCCGAAAACAGGACAACACCTTTTATCCTGTTGTATATGGGCTGACCGAACAGGACGATTGGAATGATGAAGCCAACTGGTACAAGGCAAACCCGTCTCTCGGACACACCATCTCCATTGACCGTGTCCGTGAAGCGTATAAGAACGCGCTGGAAAACCCTGCGGAGGAGAAGGTGTTCAAGCAGCTCCGCCTTAACATTTGGACCTCGGCAACGGTGTGCTGGATACCGGAGCACATCTACGAGCGGGGCAATCTTCTCATTGATATCGATGACCTTAACGGCAGAGAATGTTATGGAGGGCTTGACCTATCCAGCACATCGGATATCACCGCTTTCGTCCTGGTGTTCCCGCCGCGCATGGAGGATGAGAAGTACATAGTGCTTCCATTCTTCTGGTTGCCGGAGGATACTTTGGAACTGAGGTGCCGCCGTGACCATGTGCTTTACGATGTGTGGAAGCTTCAAGGCTACCTCCAAACCACCGAAGGCAATGTCGTCCACTATGGTTTTATTGAGAAGTTCATAGAGGGATTGGGAGAAAAATACCACATCAAGGAAATTGCCTTTGACCGTTGGAATGCCACGCAGATGGTGCAGAATCTTGAGGGCATGGGATTTACGGTCGTACCTTTTGGCCAGGGCTATAAGGATATGTCCCCGCCGAGCAAAGAACTCTACAAACTGCTGATGGCGGGTAATATCAAGCACGGCGGCAACCCTGTTCTAAAGTGGATGGCGCAAAACGTGGTTATGCGTCAGGACCCTGCCGGAAACATCAAGCCGGACAAGGAAAAGTCTGTAGAAAAGATAGACGGCATTGTCGCCACCATTATGGCGATTGACCGTTGCATTAGAAATAAAAGCGATGATTCCAGCGTGTATGACGAGAGAGGTATTTTGTTTCTATAATTTATTACGCCTATGGTCGGAGGTGACTCATGAAAATACCATTTTTATCAAGAATATTTCAAACGCGGGCCAGCCCGAAAAACAGCTTCTGGGGCAGTGCCTACAGTTTTTTCTTCGGCACAAGCTCCAGCGGCAAGGCGGTCAATGAGCGGACGGCGCTACAGACAACAGCGGTCTATGCCTGCGTCAGGATACTGGCCGAAACCATAGCTTCGCTGCCAACGCACACCTACCGGTATGCACCCAATGGCAAAGAAAAGGCAACAGATCATCCCATATACTACCTGCTCCATAGCGAGCCAAATCCGGAGATGACTTCATTTGTGTTTCGAGAAACACTGATGGGTCATCTTTTATTATGGGGCAATGCCTATGCCCAGATCATCCGCGATGGGCGGGGCAAAGCAGTAGCCTTGTACCCGCTCTTGCCCAATAAAATGACCGTCAACCGGACAGATCAGGGTATTCTGTACTACCAATATGAAAAAGACGGACAATCCTATTTCCTTAGGAATTACGAAGTTCTCCACATTCCCGGCCTTGGCTTTGACGGCCTGATCGGGTATTCGCCCATTGCCATGGCCAAAAACGCCATCGGTATGGCAATCGCCACAGAGGAATATGGGGCTAAGTTCTTCGCCAACGGAGCGAATCCCGGTGGTGTCTTAGAGCATCCAGGGGTAGTCAAAGATCCGGCGCGAATCAGGGAAAGCTGGAACGCCGTGTACCAGGGCAGCGGCAACGCTCACCGGGTAGCGGTGCTGGAAGAAGGCATGAAGTTTCAAAGCATCGGCATACCGCCGGAGCAAGCGCAATTTCTGGAGACTCGCAAGTTCCAACTGAACGAAATCGCCCGCATTTTTCGCATTCCGCCGCACATGATCGGCGACCTGGAGAAATCCAGCTTTTCCAACATTGAGCAGCAGTCGCTGGAGTTTGTCATGTATACCCTGGACCCATGGGTGGTACGTTGGGAGCAGGCCTTGCAACGAGCCTTGTTTAGTGAAAGTGAAAAGCGGCAGTACTTCGTAAAATTCAACGTGGATGGGCTGCTACGGGGCGACTACCAGAGCCGGATGAACGGTTACGCTGTTGGTCGGCAAAATGGCTGGCTGTCCAGCAATGATATCCGCGAACTGGAAAATCTCAACCGGATACCGGCTGAACTTGGCGGAGACTTATATCTCATCAACGGCAATATGACCAAGCTTGCCGACGCAGGAGCTTTTGCCAAAAACAATACGAAGGGAATGGAGGGAAGCAAATGAAGAAATTTTGGAACTGGGTGAAGAACGAAGAAGGACGCACCCTGTACTTTGACGGCTACATCGCCCAGGACAGCTGGTTTGACGATGACATCACCCCGAAAAAATTCAAGGCCGAGCTTACAGCAGCCACCGGCGACATTGCGGTTTGGCTCAATTCTCCGGGCGGCGATGTCTTTGCGGCCAGCCAGATCTATACCATGCTCAAGGAATATGAGGGCAAGGTTACGGTCAAAATCGACGGAATCGCTGCCAGCGCTGCTTCCGTGATTGCTATGGCCGGTGATGAAATTGTGATGTCGCCGGTGGCCATGATGATGATCCATAATCCGGCTACCGTTATTTTTGGCGAAGCCGCGGATCTCCAAAGCGGCATCAAGATGCTTAGCGAGGTCAAGGAAAGCATCGTCAACGCCTATGAGGCGAGAACAGGACTGCCAAGAGCAAAAATATCGAACATGATGGATGCGGAAACCTGGTTCAGCGCGCAAAAAGCGGTGGAACTAGGCTTTGCCGATCAAATCCTCTACGCGCCTGAAAACACAGATGCATCAGAGGGTTTTATTTTTGACAAAATGACCGTCACCAACGCTTTTTTACGAAAGCTTCCGAAGGTAAAACCGGAGCATCCGATTACGCAGGCGGGGACGACGCATAAAGAACTGCTGACAAGGCTGGAACTTTTGAAATAACAAAACGGGAGGAATAAATCATGAATAAAATATTGGACCTGCGCGAGAAACGCGCCAAGCTTTGGGATAGCACCAAAGCTTTTTTAGATTCCCGGCGAAATGAAAACGGACTGTTGTCGGCCGAGGACACGGCCACCTATGAAAAAATGGAAGCCGATGTGGTGAACCTGGGAAAAGAGATTGATCGCCTGGAGCGCCAAGCGGTTTTGGATCTTGAACTTTCCAAACCGACCAGCGCCGCCCTTACGAATAGGCCCAGCCAGCACCAGGAAACGGAAAAAACCGGCAGGGCTTCGAATGAGTACAAAGCGGCCTTCTGGAAAGCGATGAAGAACAAAAACAGCTTTGATGTGCAAAATGCACTGCAGGTAGGAACGGATTCTGAGGGAGGTTACCTTGTACCTGATGAATTTGAGCGCACCCTCGTGGAAGCCTTGGAGGAGGAAAACATCTTCCGGCAAATGGCGACAATCATCACCACCTCCTCGGGAGATCGGAAAATTCCGGTGGTCGCTACCAAGGGGACCGCTTCCTGGGTGGATGAAGAAGGGGTTATCCCCGAAGCCGACGATGCCTTCGGCCAGGTTTCCATTGGAGCCTATAAGCTGGCCACCATGATCAAGGTGTCCGAAGAACTCCTCAATGACAGCGTATTTAATTTGGAGCAATACATTGCCAAAGAGTTTGCGCGGCGCATTGGGGCAAAAGAGGAGGAAGCCTTCTTTGTCGGTGACGGCACCGGGAAGCCTACCGGTATTTTCAATGCCACCGGCGGTGCCGGGCTGGGAATCACGACTGCCAGCGCGACAGCCATCACCATCGACGAAATCATGGACCTGTTCTATTCCTTGAAATCCCCTTACCGCAAAAATGCCGTTTTTGTAACCAATGACGCGACCGTCAAGACCATTCGGAAACTTAAAGACGGGAACGGCCAGTATCTGTGGCAACCTTCGGTTACTGCAGGCCAGCCGGATACTATCCTGAACCGCCCGCTAAAAACCTCCGCCTATGTTCAGGGTATTGCGGCAGCTGCTAAAACCATCGCCTTTGGCGACTTTAGCTATTACTGGGTTGCGGATCGTCAGGGGCGGGCTTTCCAGCGGCTCAATGAACTCTTTGCCGCTACGGGACAAGTCGGCTTTAAAGCCACCCAACGTGTGGATGGCAAGCTGATTCTTGCAGAAGCCATTAAAGTGCTGCAAATGAAGGCGTAGGTGAGAAAAGATGAGTAACGTCAAAAACTATACGGAGCAAGGCGGAGACAAAACCGTAATTGGCGGTACCTTGGAGATTGTGGCAGGCGGGCAGGTAGTGGGCCTTTTTACACCCGCCGCATTTCAGGCTGACAGTACGGCGACTACCATAGCAGGGCTAGTGACGGACTTAAATTCGCTTCTGGCTAAGCTAAAAGCTGCGGGCCTTATGGAACCAACCGATGGCTGAGCCGCTAACGCTGACGGAAGTAAAGGAATACCTGCGCATTGACGGTGAGGAGGAAAATGCCCTTCTCACCGCCTTGCTTTCCGCGGCGATATCTCACTCGGAAAACTATCTACAAGCGCCGCTGCCCAGTGAAACGCCAACCCCCGTTAAACAAGCCTTGCTGATTTTAATCGGACATTTTTATGAGCAGCGTATGGGCGAAGATATTCCCAATGTGGTATATGTTCTTCTTTCGCCGTATCGCGCGCATCTTTGGTAGGTGATGTTATGAATCCAGGAGAACTCAACTGCCGCATTACGCTGCAGCAGGAAACCAAAGTGCCTGACGGTCAGGGAGGCTACGCGACTGCTTACGCCCCCCGCTCAATCGTCTGGGCTAAAGTGATCACTGTAACGGCCAAAACGACAGACCAGTACGAGCAAATGGTGCCGGAAATATTACACCGCATCATTATTCGCTATCGCCGCAATGTGGCGGTGACAGACCGGATTCAATACGGCAGCAGGGTGTTCGAGCAGATCGGGCCACCCATTGATGAAGGCGAAAAACACGCATTCTTACGACTCGAATGCAGGGAGGTGGTGGCCGATGCGGCCGACGATTAGGTTTACAGGGATTGATCAATGCATTTCCTTCGGCGATCTTATTTCTACCAATGTCAGCCAGGCGATTGAAAAGGAAACTGAGCAAGGCGCCAAAGAGGTGCGCAAGCGGGAGCGGGAACTGGCGCCGGTCAAAAGCGGCCTGCTTCGGAAAAGCATCGTGAACCGCAAAGGAAAGTACGGTATCTCCCGCATGGTCAGGGCCAAAGCGCCGCATGCGCCGCTGCAGGAATATGGCACCAAACGGGGCGTGAAGGGCAAACATTTTGCTGAGCGGGCGCGACGGGAGCTGCTGCCGGGAATTCAGGAGAAGATCCGTTCAGCAGTGCGAAATGAGGTGAGACGGTGAAGCGCTCACCGGTATCGCCTCTCAACAAGGCACTGTATGAACGGCTTCAGAGCCAGATGAACGTTGCCGTCTATGATTATGTCCCTGCCGGCAAGAAAGCGCCGTATGTGGTGATGACCGATTCGACAGCGCAGAGCTGGGGTACAAAAACGGTGTGCGGCGCAGAGGTTATGGCCACCATTAAGGTTCTCAGCGAGTACCAGGGAGATAAAGAAGTGGCTGAGCTTTGCGATGCTGCCATTTCGGCAATTCAGACGCAGCCATTGGCGTTAACGGATGCGTGGCAGGTCGGGCTTTCGAGCGTGGACAGCCATTCGGTGGAACGTCTGGAAACGCACCGCGAAGCTACGGTAACCTTCAAGTTTACGATTATTGATACTAAGGAGTGATGAAAGATGCCTTTAATTCCAAGCGATGGCGTGGATTTTCTGTTAAAAGTAAATACAGGGACGAAAGAAACTCCGGTTTGGACGGTGGTTGGCGGACAGCGCGGCGCAACCTTGAGTTTGACTGCGGAGCAAATTGATGCCTCCAATAAACAGTCCGGAGCCTGGAAAACCAGTGTTCCCGGCATGATGTCCTGGAGCATTGACGCTGATGCAGTGATGCTGACCGATTCGTCCGGCTTAAGCATTGATGCCGGCAGGGCCAAGCTGCTTACGGTATTTGCCAACCGGGAATTGGTGCATGTGCGGTATGTCCGCAAGGATGGGTCGAAATTTCAAGGCTATGCGGCCATTACCGATTTGAGCGAGGAGTCCCCGCATGACGGCGTGGCAACGTATAAAATTACCTTGGCTGGTGCTGGAGCGCCCGAAGAAGTGAACGGGACCAAGCAGGTGGAAACGGCTGAAGTTGTCGGAACCATTACGACCGCCGGCAATGCCACCTTTACGATTACTGCTGCCGGGATGACCGGCTCGCCCAAAGCCATCAGTGTAGCTGTGGCGCTCAACGATTCGGCAGCCGTGGTAGCGCAAAAAGCCCGTGAAGCTTTGGCGGCGGATAGCGCAGTGACCGCGAAATTCAGCGTGAGTGGCTATGGAACTATGGTCGAGCTGACTGCTTTAACTGCAGTGGCCAACGACAGCACGCTCAACGTTGCTATTGCCAATGGAACCTGTGCTGGCTTGACGGCGGCTCCGACATCGGCCAATACGACTGCAGGGGTAGCACCGGCAGCATAAATAGCAGGGTGCGCAGCATAACGACTGTACACCCTGTTTTACTATGGGAATCATGGAGGGATGACAATGACAGGAACTGTGTTTATTACGATGGGCGGCAAGGAACGCCGCCTTCGCTACGATATTAACGCTGCCGCAGAGATGGAAGAACTGATGGGCGGAAAATCCCTGCTTTATGTGATGAGCAATCCCATGGCAGCGGGGTTTTCGGCTATCCGCATTTTGCTGTGGGGCGGCTTAAAGCATGCGGAAAAAGGGATCACCCTGCAGCGGGTGGGGTTAATGATGCAAGAATATATGGAAGCCGGCGGCAGCTTTGGGGAATTGGCTGGCAAGATTGGGGAAGCCATTAAAGCCTCTAAGATTATGGGCGAGAGTTTAGCCAGTGAAGAAGAACCACAAGAGGAGTCTGACGAGGGAAACGAGTAACCACCGTAGCCCAGTGGATCGCCCAAGCTGCACCAGTGGCGTATGGACCTTTGGGGTTAAAACCGTGGGAATTTGGACGCTTAACCTTTGGAGAATTCCAGCAGCTGGCGGACGGTTATCACTGGCGAACCAAGCAAGAACAAATCGCAACGGCAGGGTTTGTTGCTTCCATCATCAATACCTGCACGTCGCGCGACTTGAAAAGGTCGGTTACGGTGGACATGCTGCTTGGCCAGGAATCGAAAGAAAAGCAGGTAAAAACGAAAGATCAAGCTAGGGCAGAAATGAAAGACTTGCTATCTACAGTAGGATAACGAGTCGCTGCTGCTACTATGCGGTTGTTGACTTTCATGCACATATTTCAAGAAAAATGTGCATGAAAGTCAATTTATATATAGAAAGCTTTGTTGGCGAAAGAAGGGTGAGACCATGGCCGGAAATGCAGCGATGACAATTTTTATCGGCGGTGATAACAGCGACTTTCTGAAAAAATGGGAGAGCACCAGACGCGCCTTACGCAAAGGGCTTGGTTCGGAAGCGATGGCAGCGTCAGAAAGCATTGCCACCGGCCTAGCCGCCGCAACCGCAGCCCTCGGCGTTTTCGGTATTGCCAGCATCAAATTGGCGGGCGACATGGACGCCAGCCGCAAAGCGCTCACGACGCTGCTCGGCGATGCGCAGGCAGCAGAAAAAATGCTCTCCGAGCTGGCCACGTTTGCGGCGGATACCCCTTTTGAATTGCCAGGTCTTTTGACTGCATCGAAAAAACTATTGGCCTTCGGCTTTGCGTCGCAAGACATCATTCCGATGCTGGCAGCCATTGGGGACGCGGCGGCGATGTTAGGGATTGGGCAGGAGGGCATTAGCCGCTTAACCAATGCCATCGGCCAAATGCAAGCCAAAGGAAAAGTATCGGCGGAAGAAATGATGCAGCTTGCTGAAGCCGGTGTGCCAGCCTGGAAGTTTTTAGCGGATGCCATTGGCACGGACATCCCAACCGCAATGAAAATGGCCGAACAAGGTGCGATTGACAGCACTACCGGCATCAATGCGCTCTTAATGGGCATGCAGTCCAAGTTCCAGGGCGGCATGGAAGCCATGAGCAAGACCATCCCTGGACTCATGTCGACCATCAAGGACAATGTGGGCATGGTCATGGTCGAAATCGGCGACAGTATTGCGAAGAATTTAAATCTGGTCGAAAAGCTGCAAGGCGTTGCAGACTGGTTGTCGCAATTTGCTGCGGCAGTCAAAGCGCTCGGGCTGAAAGAAGCTCTGCAAGGCATGATCCCGCCAGAGGTCATCGCCTCGGTGTTTGTCCTCTCCGGCGCGTTATTGGGAGCGGCAGTTCCAGCGCTTGTGGCGTTTGGGATTGCGGCCTGGACGGCACTGGCCCCTCTATTACCCTTTATTGCAGCCGGCGCTGCAGTAGGGCTACTGGCTTACGAAATCTGGACCAATTGGGAGCCGCTATCCGAATTGTTCAGCACTTTGTGGAGTACGGTTACGGCCATTTTTACTGATGCTTGGAACGCGATTACCAATGTAGTAGACAATGCTGTGACCACAGTGACTACAGCTATTTCTGACGCTTGGAATGCCATCGTAAGTTTCACGGTTGGCATCTGGAACAGCATTGTAACGACCATATCCGAAGCGTGGAATTGGATCACCGGTCTTGTTGAAGATGCGCTGAGTGCGGTGGCCCAGTTCATTGGAGATGGCTGGAACGCGGCGGGTGAAGCCACCTCAAGTGTATGGAACGGCATCGTAGATTTAATCGATGGCGCTTGGGCCAGCATTAAAGAAGTGGTTGCACAGGGCATCAACTGGATTGTGGACAAACTTAGCCCGCTGAAAAGCTTTTTTGCACAGTTCATTCCCGATTCGGTAGGAGACTGGTTTAACAAGGTCACTGAGGGAATAGGTAAAATAGGTGCGGCGGCGGGCAAGTTCAGCTTTGGCTTTAGCCGCAAGGATATATCCGCCCTGCTTCCTCAGATGACAAAGCCTAACACCAAGTTCACGGGTTTAACAAATGCCGCCCCAGGCACAAGTTCGCCAGCGAGCGGCAGTGGAACAGACAAAGCGGCAAAAGATTTTGAGAAACTGCAGAAAAAAGCGGAGCAGGCAAGCAAGGCGATTGAAAAAGAATGGCTGCAGCTTACCGCCACCCAGATGGATGCCCTTGACGCCTGGTTTGCCGATGAACTGGACACCCTGAACGAATCCAAAGAAGCAAATGAGAACTATGAGCGGGATGTTCTGCGGCTTAATGAGATTTACGCCGCCAAAAAGAAAAAGATTCTGCTGGACGAGCAAAAGGAAAACAACCGGATTGCCGATCAGGCGGCTGATTTGGCCCGGAGTCTCTCCGACAAAATGGGCGGGCTTGGCCTGGCTGGCGTTGACAAGCAGAAGTTTGACATCGAAACCGATGCGGCGCGGCAAATCGGTGACATACAGAAAAAATACAGGGATCTTGCCCTGGAGTATTCCACTGGCACAGCTTCCCAGCAGGAGCAGTTTCGCAAGGCGTGGGAAGCCAATGGAATCCAGTTTACTATCGCAGAAACTGGCATGGTGGATTTCAGCCGCCAGGCGGCTGCCGAACAGGTCGCCATTGAAGCTGAGAAAAACCAAAAAATAAAAGATCTGCACTACGATCGCGTGAAATTTCAGGAAGAACTGGACAGAGCGCGGTCAGACGGGGACATCACCAAATTCCAACAGCTTCTAACTACCGAGCAGGCGATGTTCGCACAAGACTTAGCAGGAAAGCAACAATTTATTGATGCGTATTATGAAGTTTGGAAGGGGTCTCATAAATCTTCCGTGGAGATAATGGCTCAGCAAATGTCCGGTACTTACGATGGCCTGAAAGACTTTTTTTCAGACGTTATTACCGGTACGAAATCCATAGGGGAAGCTTGGCAGGATCTAGGCAAAAGAATTATGAAAATTATTGCGGATATGGCGGCTGAGTGGCTGGCAAGCCAAATTATCATGTCTTTATTTCCCTCGTTTGCACCCGCAAAAACACGAGGCGGGATTTCCGGAATTCCAGGACAATATGCTGCCGGCGGCAACTATCCCGGCGGCCTTGCCTTAGTCGGGGAAAAAGGGCCTGAACTTATTAATTTCAATCGGGGCGGCCATGTATTTACCGCAGCGGAAACTAAGAAAGTGTTACGTGCCGATGCAAACAATACCAGACCTATGATCATTAATATGAACATCACGACACCGGATGCTTCCAGTTTCCGCCGCAGTCAGTCGCAAATCATGGCAGAGGCTAACGCCGCTTTTGCTTTGGGAAGGAGAAATCTCTAGAATGCAAGCTTTTCATGAAGTGCAGTTTCCACCCGATATCTCCTATGGCGTAACTGGCGGTCCGGAGTATTCTACCGATGTTGTCATGACCGGTTCAGGCTATGAGCAGCGCAATATCAACTGGTCCCAGGCAAAATGTAAGTACCAAGCCGCGCATGGTGTTAAAAATGAAAACCAGATGAGAAGGCTGCTCGCCTTCTTCCGTGCGCGGCGCGGCAAAGCGTATGGCTTTCGCTTTAAGGATTGGCTTGACTTTACGGGAAGCAGAGAAATGATCGGTGTCGGCGATGGAAAAACGATAACCTTTCAACTAATAAAAACCTACATTGATGATGCCGGCTATACAGAGGTAAGAAAAATCCGAAAGCCAGTGACAGGGACGGTCAGGGTATATCTGGATGGTGCTGAACAGACCGACGGATGGTCGGTAAATTACACGACCGGGATTGTCACCTTTACCGCGGCGCCAGCCGCAGAGGTTATTATCACTGCGGATTATGAGTTTGATGTGCCTGTCCGCTTTGACACTGATCATTGCCCGCTATCCATTAAGGAATGGGACATTTATAGCTGGGACAATATTCCGCTGGTTGAAATACGAGTATAGGAGAGATTTATGACAACGGCAGCTTCTGTCATACACATCTATAATGGCTCAGTAACGCTTGGCGGCACGGATGGGGATTTGGTTACTGAAACAGCAGTTGGCGGCAATCGGATACTACTCGAATTAAATCGCGGTGCAGAATCGAATGTTGTTCCCTTAGCTGCTCGGGCTACCACTGCCGCCTGTTATCTTGTTCAGATTGTCTCAGACAATGGTAGGATACTGCTGTCGATAGATAGTGTTCACTGGGTAAAATCGATTTTTCTTCTAACTGTGGGAACGAATAATAGCTTGTTTTATATAAAAAGCATTGCAGATCAAGACGAAGATTATGGCAATACCGTATGGAGCTTAAAAGTAGATTATTATGCTCCAGTGTAAGAAAGGAGATTTTATGGGATTGCATTTTTATGTTGGCGGTACAACCGGTGCTCAAAATGGGACGCTTTTATCTGACGGCGATATGACCAACCCCTTAATCTTTGATGGAATGTATCCGGCAGCAGGAGTTACAGTTTCCAAGTCACGCAGCATTCATATTCGGGCCGATACCGGAGAGACTTGGCATTGGGTGCAAGTGCAGGTACGCGGAGCATACTCCGCTAATTATGGCCTGACATCAAATGTTGGTGCGAATGACGGATATCATTCTTCAATCGGTTGTTTATTACTTGCTACAGTTACCGATGTCAACCAACCTATTACCGTTTCGGGTTCTTGTTCGGGCAGCGACACGAACTCGCCGGATGTGACCTCTAAACTGGTGGCGTGGGGGTGGAAAGTCTAATGGCACATTTAAACGTATATGTGAATGGAACTCCCGGAGGCACAGACGGCATACTTGCAACAACAGATACGCTCATTGCGGACGGAATTATGTTTCCCAGCAACTTCGGCTCAACTGGCTTTACTGTTATTCCGTTGTGCCTGAGGTGCGATGCGGGTTTCAACGCCCAATCTGTAAAGATTACAACTCCTGCTCCGCAGTTTTTTTGTATTCTTCGCGGTACAACAACCAATACCGACATATTTACTTCCGCAGCGTCCATGTATTCCAATACAGGTTGGACTGCCAATTCATTTACGAATGGCAGTTTTTATAGCGGAATTACTGTTGGTAATACGAATGTTGCCTTTTTGGTGCTTGCAAGCGGCAACTCAACTCTGACAACAGGCATAACTGATTTCTTCACTTTATCCTTTATTGAAGTTGCTGTTTAGTATTGGCGGTGAAATGCTTTGGCTACGACATTAACTATTAGCGGGCGGCGTAATATAAACACGAATACGCAGACGGAATATCAACACGACCTGAAAAGGGTTTGGATTACTGGTGGCGTTGCAGTTCGGGGAACTAGAAATATTAATATGCAGGTATCAAGCTTCTATGTCTCTGACTTAAAACGCAACTGGCTGTCTGGCGGTTTATCGGTTAAAGGCACCCGTTTTATCAATACTCAAACGCAGACTGCGTATATTCATGATCTCAAACGGAGTTGGCTTCCAGGCGGACTTAGAGTCATAGGTACCAGAAATATTAACTCAAGTGCATTGCCGTCATATGTCGCAGATCTATTTCGCATTAAGAATGTGACTCTGGAACAATTTTCTAGCGTAATGTATTTACTTCGGAGGATTCTGCAACCCCCGGGAATACCGTGGATGCAAACCGATGTGACTACTATTGCCTGGTGTTGGAATTTAACGTTGCAAGATGGTGCCGTCATGGGATTTACTAACCATGACAGAGATCTTGTCATCAATAACATAACCTACGAGGCAAGCAGCGGCTTTGAGCCAACCGCTGTGGATACGACAAATGATATGGCAACCGATAATCTTGACGTAACTGGCATGCTCGACAGCGAACGTATTAAAACGACCGATATCTCAAACGGACGTTTTGACTTCGCCGAAGTCGAGATTTTTTTATGTAACTGGGCAAAGGTGACCGATCCTGTGCTGATTTTGAGACGGGGTACCATTGGCCGTATTTCGCACGGGAAAAACGGTTTTCAGGCCGAAGTTCGCGGTTTGCTGGAAGCTTTTCAACAAGCAGCGGGATTAGCGTACCAAAAACAATGCCGGGCACAGTTTGGCGACAGTCAATGCGGTTTGAATAAAGCAGCCTACACTTTTACAGGTTCGGTAACTTCAATCTCCCAGGATGGTTCTTTTTCAACCAATCTCACGCAAGAAGATGACTATTTTAGTTATGGCGTAATTCGTTTTGACCGAACCGGTGAAGAAATGGAAGTTAAAAAATATAGCCAAACCGGCGGCGGTATTTCACTATTCTTGCCGGTCTCAGATATTGCAGTAGGAGACACGTTTTCTGTTTCCGCGGGGTGTGACGGGAATTTTTCTACTTGTAAAACAAGGTTCAGCAACGTTTTTAATTTTCGGGGAGAGCCATTCATTCCTGGTAATGACTTAATGGCATCCTATCCCGGAAAGCAAGACTCAGCAACTGTTCCGGAAAGTCAGGCGAATAATCCAGAGAATTTGAGGTGGGGAGGAAGTGGATAGAGATGAAACGACAAGACATTGTTATAGAAGCAAAAAAATGGTTGGGGACGAAATGGCAGCATCAGGCCAGCTTAAAGCAAGTTGCCTGTGATTGTGTCGGCCTAGTGCGCGGTGTATATTGCGAGCTTACAGGGATAGACGTCGATATTGATATTGATTATCCCGCTACCTGGCACTTATTCAAAAAAGAAGAACGCCTGTATGCTGAAGCGAAAAGACACATGGTGGAAATCAGAAAGGACGAAGCCAGGCCGGGAGATGTGCTTGTTTTTGGGTTTTATGATCATCCGGCTAGCCATGTTGGCATATTGACTTCCCCTGATACCTTTATTCATAGCTATCAGGATATTGGACAAGTCATTGAAACCCGCTTGGACGATGCTTGGAAAAAGCGGCTGCGTTTTGCTTTCTCCTATCCTGGAGTTCTAGGCTGATGGCTACCTTGCTTTTAGCAACCATTCCTGCCAATGCCTTTTGGAGCGCTGCTTTAACAATGCTGGGCGGCTATATTGACAGTAAACTCTTTGGCCCCCACGTTACGCAGGAAGTCGGCAAAATGAGTGATTTGCAGATGCAGACTGCTTCCTACGGCGCACCAATTCCTCTGATTCTTGGGACCTGCCGCTCGACAGGCAATGTAATATGGTCTACCAAATTTGTGGAGCATACAAAAACAGAAAAACAAGGCGGTAAGGGCGGCGGAGGCGGCGTAACAACAACTACGTATTCTTATACTGTCAGTTTTGCTGTGGGTATTTGCCAGGGGCCAATAACTGCGATCGGACGCGTTTGGGCTGATGGTAAATTGGTTGACTTGGCAAAGTATCAGCATACTGTCTACCTTGGCGGCGATACGCAAACTCCAGACAGCTGGATGGAAGCGGTAGAAGGTGCGGGAAATGTTCCTGCCTTCCGTGGGTTAGCTTATATTGTCTTTAAAGATCTTGCCATTGGCGATTTCGGCAACCGTATACCGTCATTCAGTTTTGAAGTAACCAGGCAGATCGATAATGTAAAAGCTTTGGTGGAAACAGTCTCGCTTAGTGCGGGACTACAATATACCGATGTTGATGCATCAGACCTTGAGGGACTTGCTATAACTGGAATCTCTTCTGCGGGAGACCAGACCCGTAGGAGTATCATTGAACAACTGCAGGCCGTATTTCTCTTTGATTCCATTGAGCGTAGCGGCAAGATTGTTTTTAAACGGAGAAATGCAAATACTGCCTATGAAATACCGGATGAATATTTAGGAGCTTATGAAACATCTCCTCCTAATGAGCCATATAACCTGCAATACAAAGATGAACGTGAGCTGCCGCGCAGACTAACCATTAACTATTTGTCCAAAGACAAGGACTATCAGCAGGGAACAATGTCAGCCTATAGGCAAATTACGCAGAGTAAAAATGAGCAGACAGTAAGTGTTCAAATGGTTCTGGCAGATACCGATGCTAAAGAACTTGCTGAAGTACGGTTGTTTGAAGAGTGGCAGAATAGAAAAACATTGTCCCTGACACTTTCCAATCAATTTGGCTGGTTACTGCCGGGTGATATAGTAAAAGTTCCAATTCAGGAACAAAAGCAAAATTTCATGATTACCAAAACAACGTATGGAAAGCCTGGGTTAATAAAAATTGAGGCGGTAGCTACCACCCAACAAGTATACACCTCTGTTGGCAGAGTGGTGGATTCTGAAACAAATCCCTCGATTCCCCCTGCTCCGGGGAATGTGTCCATATCCTTATTCGATTTGCCTCTTCTTCCCGGCGAAACGTCTGCTGAGCGGATGTTCGCAGCTTGCACCTCAGACGGCGCCTTCTATGGCGCTAACCTATTTCGATCCAATGATGGCGGCGGAACATGGAGCTATGTTGGGCAAGTGACACAGAATGCTGTTGTTGGGACAACCATAACCGTCCTACCGCCTGGCAACAGTGTTACATGGGATGAAGCGTCTACTGTAGACGTTACACTTAGCCATGGGACGTTGGAGAGCCGCCCCGCTGGGGATGTGTTAAATTATTTCAATGCTGCGTTAATTGGTGCGGAGATTGTGCAGTTTAAGCAGGCTTCTC
Source organism: Propionispora hippei DSM 15287 (assembly GCF_900141835.1). Lineage (NCBI taxonomy): Bacteria > Bacillati > Bacillota > Negativicutes > Selenomonadales > Sporomusaceae > Propionispora > Propionispora hippei. The sequence goes on from NZ_FQZD01000012.1 coordinate 63,765, forward strand.
TAATTGCCGCTAATACCTACCGGTTGTCAGGCTTATTGCGCGGCAGGCTGGGCACGGAACATGAAGTCGGCTGTCATATTGCCAATGAACCGTTTCTTATGCTCAATTCGCTGCAGTCGATTTCTTTTCCGGCATCAGAGTGGCACATGGACAAACTTTATCGGATAGGACCGTCTACCTTGCCGATAACTGATGAGAAATATCGAGACTATACGGTTAACCTGAATGGGCTTGGGGCAAGGCCCTATTCGGTTTGCCATGTTAGTGGTTTTAGAGATGGGACGGGTTCTTTAACAGTTTCATGGGTTCGCCGCGCAAGAATGAATGGCGATTGGAAGCCATACACGGATGTGCCGGTGGGTGAGAATAGTGAGACGTATCAGGTGGATGTAGTTTCAGCGGATGGGAACATCAAAAGAACCATAACCGTAAACGAGCCTAAAGCCGTGTATTCAGCCAACGAGCAAATCGCCGATTTTGGCAGTTTACAAGCAGTGGTGCGCGTACGGATTTATCAGATGTCTGAAGTGTATGGCCGGGGAGCCGTAAAGGAGGAGGTTTTATGAGTGCAAATAACACGCCAAGACTGGGGCTGCCCTATATCATCGCCAGTCAAGCGCAAAAGGAAGTAACCCATAATGATGCGCTGAATCTCATTGATTTACTGGTGCAGCCGGTGATAAAAGGCAGAACGAATATTCCGCCGACGTCGCCAGCCGAGAGTGATGCATATATTGTGACCACAACCGCCACTGGCGCATGGATAGGGAAAGAAAATCAAATCGCATGGTTTATCGGCGGCGCTTGGCGCTTTATTGCTCCATTTGAGGGTATGTGGTTTTGGTCGGCTGTTGATGCAAGAGATTATGTTTATCATGGTAATGCCTGGATGGCTAAATAGTGTTTAGTAGGAAGGTTGCTTATTAAATTGATCGGAAAAGTTTTATGTTTGATGTAAAGGAGGATGAGAAATGATTGAGTACACACAAATAGAGCTGCGCATCATGGCCTTGTTTTCAGCCATAGGCGCAGCTTTTTCCTTTCTTGTCGGCGGTGTGGACAAGCTGGTTACGGCACTTCTTATTTTTGTTGTGATTGATTATGTGACCGGGCTGATCGCCGCGTGGAAGACGGCAACGCTGGACAGCAAAAAAGGCTTTGAAGGGATAAAGCGCAAGGTCGTTATGCTGCTGATCGTCATCATGGCCCATTGGATCGATGCCAGCATTTTTGGCATCAGCACCTGCCGGTCCATGGTGATCTTCGCGTATCTGGGCAATGAAGGCTTGAGCATTATTGAGAACTTGGACCGCATGGGGTATGGCGAGTATATTCCCGCATTTATTCGGGAGAAGCTGGTGCAGCTAAGAAGTGAAAAGAAGTCTTTCCGAAAAGAACCATAGCGGCCGATTGATTTTGCTTTCTGCATAAAATGGCGCTAAAAATATGCAGCAAGGGCGTGGGTAATAGAGTGAACGAAAGGGGATGCTGAATATGAAAGTGGTAATCGACCCTGGCCATGCGGGCCGAAATATTGACCCTGGTGCGGTAAATGGATCAACGGGCCTGCAGGAGGCGGATGTTGCGCTGGTGATTTCGCGGCAAGTAGCAAACTATCTGCTTAATGTAGGGTATGAGGTGAAACTAACCCGAACCGAATGGGAACAAGAAGAAACGGATGATCTAAGCTATCGGACAGCACTGGCGAATGACTGGGGCGCCGATATTTTTATTTCTCTTCATTGCAATAGCGCAGCGAACGAGAGCGCTGAAGGCTATGAGGTCTGGACATCTCCAGGACAGACGGAAGGGGACAGGCTGGCGACGTGCATATACAAGCAAATTGCTGCTGAGTTTCCCGATCGGGCAGGGAGAACGGATTACTCTGACGGTGATCCCGATAAGGAGTCGCGCTTCTATGTATTGGTCTATACCGACGCTCCTGCCTGCTTGGTGGAAATGGCGTTTATTTCAAATGATGAGGAAGCGGCCTTGTTGGCAAACGCCGCGTGGTGGGACCGGTATGCGAGGGCAATTGCGCGGGGAGTGACGGATTACACGATGATGCTGGAGGGATGAGGTATGATCCAGGTACTTCAAACTTGGAAAGCTGTCTTTAAGCAAAACAAGTGGCTGATAATGCTCGTTGTTTTCTTCCTATTAATAAGCGCAATGCTTTTCTGGCTTTGGCAGCGTTCCCAGCAGGCCGAGGAAAAGTACCGGCAGGCTGTGGTGCTGCAGCAGGAGCAACTAGAGCAGGTTCAGGAGCTTGGCAAAGCGCTTCATATCTCACAGATGAACGCTAAGGAACTGCAGGCGGCTTATGACGAACTGAAAACTAAGCCGCCTGTTGCCAGTTTTACCGTAAAAGCGCCTTCTCTGGAGGCTGCGGCTGAGCAGGTTGCGGAGAGGATCAATAAACAGGATGCGACTTTGCCGCCCGCCGCGCTGGAAAAGACCGACCGGACGGCTGTGGTCAAAAACGATACGGACTATAAAGTGGACGTACTGAAGATTAATCTGGACAAATCTTGGGAACTTTCCGCAGGAGTAGGAAGCCACTGCGGTGATGCCTATATTCCGCTTGGGGTGCAGCGAAACTATGCTTCGCATAAGGCTGTGGCGGCGGAAGTGCATCTGGTGCCGGAAGAACTAGCGAGGGGAAAAATAAAGACCTCCGGTTGGGAGGTCAAGCATGTTTGGCGCTATTAAGGCGGCGGATACTACGCAAAGAAAATCTAAGATACAGGTCGGGCAGATAGCAATTTGTCCGGCCTATATTTTTTAATGTTTTCTGTTTGGATTGACTGATTATTTGACCTGGTAGAAACAGTTGCAATGCTTGACTTACAAGGCTTTTAGAGTGATATATGGTACTACCAAAAAGGAAAGGAGGTCGCATTATGCGAGTGAAAATTGTTACACCAAAATCAGAGTTGTTGGAAGTTAAAAAGCTTAAGGTATGTGCGTATGCCCGTGTATCATCGGATAGCTTGAAACAGGAAGATTCTCTTGAGAACCAGACTTCCACATATGAAAGGCTGATTTCATCCAACCCTGATTATGAGTTCGCGGGGGTGTATGCGGATCAAGGCATTTCAGGTTATTGTGAGAACCGCCCTGCATTCCAGTCGATGCTTGAAAAAGCAAAGAACCATGAGATAGATTTGATTATAACTAAGTCGGTTTCCCGTTTCGCTCGAAACACAGTCACTGTATTAAAGGTGGCAAGAGAACTGAAGGAACTTGGAATCGGGATTTTCTTTGAAGAACAGAATATCAATACTTTATCAGGGGACGGTGAGATGATGCTTGCCGTCCTCGCTTCTTTTGCTCAGGAAGAATCTAGAAGCATGAGCGAGAACAATAAATGGACAATGAAGAAAAAATTTGAGCGTGGTGAAATTATGGTGAATACCACCCGCTTCATGGGATATGACAAAAATGAATTCGGAGAGCTGGTCATAAACCGTGAACAGGCTAAGATTGTCCGCAGGATTTTTGATATGTATCTCAGTGGAATAGGGATGTTCCGAATTGCAGCTCTATTAAATGATGAGAACGTACCGACTATTACAGGCGGGAAGTGGTATGAAGGAACGATCAGAGGAATGCTCAAGAATGAAAAATACAAAGGTGATTGTATTCTTCAAAAGTATTACACCCCCGAAAACCGAAGGAATACAAGCGTTAGGAACAACGGTGAAGTCCAGAGTTATTATATTGAAGAAAACCATCCGGCTATTGTCAGCAAGGCAGAATGGGATAAGGTGCAGCAGATTATGCAAAGACACAAGGAACAGCGGAAAATTGCTGCGGATGGTACGGATAAGTACAAAAACCGCTACCCACTTTCGGGTATTCTCATCTGCCCTTATTGCGGTAAGGCATTAAGGCGAAAACAGGTATACAACAAGAGAATAGAATGGTGGTGTTCCACATATATTCACGATGGAAAAACTGCCTGCAAGGGCGTTAAAATATCGGACGAGGAAGCATCAAAACAGAATATCACAGAGCCTACTGTGGTTGAGGAGGTAAAAATAAATGGCGAGAAATATTACAGTTATACCAGTAAGGAAGAATTCGACAGGGGTATCAGAAATAAACCAAGCGACCGCCCAAATAAAGATGGCGGCATACTGCCGCGTATCCACAGACCAAGAAGAACAGCTATCAAGCTATGAGAATCAGGTGAATTACTACAAATCCTACATTCAGCAAAATCCTATGTACGAGTTTGCTGGCATATATGCAGATGAAGGAATTTCTGGTACGAATACGAAAAAGCGTGAGGAGTTTAATCGCATGATAGCTGATTGCAGAGCTAGGAAAATTGACCGTATCATCACAAAATCCATCAGCCGCTTTGCGAGAAATACACTCGATTGCCTGAACTATGTGCGTGAATTAAAGGAGCTTGGCATTGGCGTCATATTTGAAAAAGAAAACATAGATACTCTAGATGCAAAGGGAGAGGTGCTTCTTACGATATTGAGTTCCTTGGCTCAGGATGAATCAAGGTCGATCTCAGAGAACTCCACATGGGGTATTCGCCGACGATATGAAAGCGGAAAATTTGGTATGAGCACAAAGCGTTTTCTTGGTTACGACGCCGATGAGAATGGTCAACTAGTGGTAAACCCAGAACAGGCAAAAATCGTGGTAAGACTTTATGATGAGTATCTTTCGGGTAAAACAGTGGATTATATCAAGCGTACTTTTGAACGGGAGGGTATAAAAAACTGGAACAGAAAAACCGTGTGGCAAGCCACGACCCTGCAGAGCATGCTCTGTAACGAAAAGTACAAAGGCGATGCTATTTTGCAAAAAAGCTATACGGTAGATTTTCTAAGCAAGAAACGTGCAAAGAACCAAGGGGAAATTCAACAGTTTCATATTGAAGATAACCATGAGGCCATCATAGACCCTTTGATTTGGGAAGCAGTACAGCTTGAACAGGAGCGCAGAAGAAAATATATTGAAGAACACGGTACAAATTCATATTCTCACAAACCAGAAACAAATCCCTTTGCTGGCAAGATAGTCTGCGGAACTTGTAACCAATCTTATGCAAGGAAAGGCTGGAAAACAGGAGATGTATACCGTAAGGTTTGGCAATGCCAGGAACGATACAAAGTCAAAGGCGTATCAGGCTGCACGAATCGCCATATTGATGAAGAGGTACTTGAAGAGGCATTTAAGATGGCTTGGAACTTGTTGCTTAAAAATAGAGAGGAGACAAAAAAACGATGGCAGTGTTTTGCTGAATTTGGCAATCCCTTAGAGCAGTACAGAGCAGTGCAGTTTGCGGATATTACGGAGAATGCCAAGTACATCACGGATTTTGATACGGATTTCATGCTGAATACTTTGGACCACATCGCCGTTTTTGAAAGCGGGAAACTGGTTGTTGCTTTTATGGACGGGACAGAGATCGAATGTGGCGGCGAATAAACTAATCATATAATGGCGGCTGACTTGGAACGAAAACGTTCTGGCAGTCGCCTTTTTTTATGTGCAAATGGATAAAGTGGTCTTATTTACAAAATAAGTACAAATGTTTATACAAATATGTTTACAAATGTTATGGGCTGTGATATTCTCATGTTGAGGTGATGGAGATGGAAATCAACATTAACAGTTTGGTATCTATTGAAAAAGCAATGAACGAAGCCGTGGCTGTGTTTAAAACTGTTGATGATGTAGGTAAAGTAATTATTCTTAAAGACAATAAGCCGGCCTACATCATTTTAAAGTATGAAGAAAACACTGAAGTACCGGTTAGTGCCCTTGCAGCGAAGACCACACATACGTTACAAGAGGCTATGAAGATTGTATTGTCCGAAGCTACAAATCAAACGCTTCATGCCTCTGAATTAGCTGATATTATTTACGATAGAAGGCTGTATGTACAGAAAAATGGCGAAAAAGCCAAAGCCAATCAGATGAGAGCACGTTGCGGCCATTATCCGGAGATGTTCGAGGCATTGCCACGCAACTATATCAGGTTGAAATAGTCCTGGGCTATCACAAGATTAGGGAAAAGAACAATCCAAAATATAGTTTATTATTATATCTAAGGAGGACGTAATATGTCTTTTCAAACGCCGCTTACCATATGTGAAGTTATAAACGATGTTCATTCAAAGAAATACTTGCTGCCGTCCATTCAAAGAGAGTTTGTGTGGGGTCCAGAGCAAATAACAATGCTTTTCGATAGCTTAATGAGAAATTATCCAATAAATTCATTCTTATTCTGGAAAGTACCAAAAGAGAAAGCGTCAGAATTCAAGTTCTATGAATTTTTACGTGATTATCATCAAAAGGATAACAAGCATAATCCTAAAGCAAACATTAGCGGAAGCGATGATGTAATGGCCGTACTTGATGGGCAACAGCGATTAACGTCTTTGTACATAGCGCTTAAGGGAACATATGCCAACAAGATCGCATATAAAAAATGGGACAACCCTTTGGCTTACCCGAAAAAAAAATTATATATCAATCTACTGGGAGCGCCTGAGGATATTTCCTACAAGTATGAGTTCGAGTTTTTAACTGAATCAGAGGCTACCGAGCAGGATGACGACCACCACTGGTTTCCGGTTGGAAAGATACTGGACTTAAAAGAGCTATCGGATGTAATGGATTATCTTATAACATCCGGATTAGCAGCCAATCCCGACAAGGAAAAAGCGCAGTGTGCCAATAGAACATTATCAAAGCTGCACGCTGTCATACATGTGAATAGGATTATTAGCTACTATCTTGAGCAAAGCGCAGAACTTGATAAGGTGCTTAATATCTTTATTCGTGTAAACAGTGGCGGCACAACGCTAAGTTATTCTGATTTGCTTTTATCTTTTGCAACTGCCCAATGGGAAACAAGAGATGCCCGTGAAGAGATCAACGAATTTATTGATGAAATAAATCAAATCGGCAGAGGTTTCAATATTAGCAAAGATATTGTGCTAAAAGCCTGTCTGGTACTTTGCGATATTTCGGATATTTCATTTAAGGTTGATAATTTTAACCGCACTAATATGCTCTTGATTGAAAAAGAGTGGGATAACATAACAAAGGCTATCCGTGATGCAGTTACCCTTATCAGTAGTTTTGGGTTTAGCAGAGAAAATATAACATCTAACAACCTGATGATTCCTGTGGCATATTATCTTAAAACTATTGGTTTACCTAATAATTTTGAAACCTCGACATCAAGAATAGGGGATAGAAAAAATATTAAGCTGTGGTTTGTATCTGCTTTATTGAAGAGGGTATTTAGTTTTGCTCCAGATGGCGTGTTGAAACCTGTTAGAGAAATCATTAAAACTCAATCAGCGAATGGATTTCCAGTTGATGCTATTTTTGCCCAGTTCAAAGGTACAAATCGTGCATTGCAGTTTACAGATGATGATATCAATAATCTTCTTTATTCCAAATATGGGCATGGCGATACATTAGTTATTCTTTCAATCCTGTATCCTTGGGCCGATTTAAAGCATAATTTTAATGTTGATCATATGTTCCCTAAGAGTGAATTTACAGCTAAGAAATTGAAAGCAAAAGGTGTACCAGATAGCAAAGTTGATGATTTTATTGCAAATCACAATTATATTGGAAACCTCCAGCTACTTGAGACAATACCTAACATTGAGAAGAAGGCAATGGATTTTGATGCCTGGTTAAGCCAAAAGGTTCCTGCTGGTGAACTTCCAGATTATAAGAAAAAGCACTATGTTCCCAATGTAACTCTTGATTTTAGCAGCTTTGACGTATTTCTTGAAGAACGTGAAAAACTTCTTATTAAAAAATTGGAAACCGAGTTGCGCAACTGATAGGGGACAAGTAATAAGGATGATCTTGCAGAAGTTGGGAAAATCGGATAAAAACATACGAAAAGTTAATATCCTCAGGTGAAAGAATACTTATGTATAGGCGGTGAAATGTATGACAATTATTGAGAAAGTAAGAGATACTTTTGCCGATTGCGAGTTAGGCGCTATTTATGTTACAAGTGAAATTATTGCTATGGTAAAAGCAAAACATGGAGTAAATGAAGGCAGTATTATTCCAAGTGATTATTGTTATAATCTTACCAATAAAGGTAAATTGGCAGATGCTTCCTTAGAGAAATTTAAGATACTTGAATGGCTAGCTAGAGGTAAGTACAAATATTTAGGGGAAAACTATCCGTATACAGGAGTTGTCATCAGTAATCCTCGCAAGAACCCTATAAAGCAGGTATTATAATGAGTGATAAACCGAAAAAATGAATTTTGTTTTAAGGAATAAACTTGTGTAGCAAAAAAACATGTTAACCAAGAAAAATTGAACGAAAGATAATTATATGCGTGGAGGTGCTGGAATGGCACAAAGTGTTGTAGTTAAAAAAGATGAAAAGGTAAGTAGTATTTTTGATTTACTTGGTGTTGATTGTACCTGTGATGATTTTACCAAAAAATTCAAAGAAGAATATCCAAAAGACTGGAATAGAATCAATAAAGTCTATCAAGACCATGAAAGACGAGACACTAAAGGCAAAGGACATCCTATGCCAGAGCCAAACAAGTACATGGAGAATATGTATAAGGGGGGAAAAGAAAAATACAAAAAACTTACCGATTAAAAATTTATTGTCGCACAGTGTGAATTTATACTTGAATCTTTCTGCTTTTAGAGCATTACTAATTGATAACTACAAAATCAAGGAGTGATGCATAATGGCAATTAACGAGCAAACAAAAAGTGAAATCAGAGCACTTCGCTTACAGGGTTATGGCTACCGAAAAATTGCTGGTGAAATAGGAATTTCGAGAGATTTAGTCAGAAATTATTGCAAGACAAACGCGCTGGATGGATTAGGCAGTAGTCTTATAAATGTTCCCAGATGTGCTAATTGTGGTAAGGCAATTGAGGTTAAACCAACAGGCCGACGCCGTAAATATTGTTCTGATAAATGCAGACATCAATGGCAAGAGGCGACCCCTCTCATGCATGAGCATAGTTGTACATATTGTGGTAAAAAATTCACCAGCCCGGCCAAAGTAGCCAAGTATTGCTGCCATAAGTGCTTTGAGAGAGATCGGTTTTGGCGAAAAGAAGATGTGCAAATGGTGATGGAATACATTGAAAAGGAAGAACCCGTTCCTAATGCACCCGGATGGATTAAGAAGCTAATCAATGGTATTTTGGATGAGTAATAAACTTCTTTTCCACCCCTTTTGCAGAAGAGTACTCCCCATTTGACGGGGGTGAGTTGCAGTAAAATCCACCTTTGGTGGGGTAGCATTTTTGGATATACTCATTCGCAAAATATGTTCTGCGAAAATTTATAAGGAAAATGTGATGACGCACGTTGAGTGTGTTGCGTTGATAGAGCGCGAATAGCCTGATTTCAAAGAGTTTGCGGGCCTTGTGGTAATTTAATACGTGTGTATTATGTTCGCCTAGACGTTTTATTCTGGGCGATTTTTTGTTTAGGGGGGTATCGTCTTTTACACGATATTACACTTTTTCGCAAAATTGTTGGAGGATTTTATATAACCGGTATGGAAGATTATAGGAAAAAACATCTGATTAATAAATGATACTTAGAATATGGCAGTGTAGATGATAGATTTACTAAGTTCTTGAGATATTTAGTCAATATCGAGCGTTTTTTGCAAAGTCGCCTGTAAACCTATGAAATGGGGTTAAAAAGTGAAATATAATTTTTATGATTTGGCAAAAGATACTTTGAATACTGTAAAACAGCCACTTTCTATCAATGATATTTGGGCAAAATCTGTGGAGTTGGGTTTTGCAGCCAAAATCAGTATTACAGGAAAGACTCCCTGGAAAACGTTGGGGGCAAGAATATATACGGACATAAAACAAAATTCTGATACAGAGTTTATTCAGGTCAGTAAAAGACCCGCGAAATTTTATTTAAAAGATTTGTTCTTAACTAACAGTTATACAAAGGAGAATAGTAAAGTAGAATTAAGTTCAAAGCCCTCATTTCATGAGAGGGATTTACACATTTTATTATCTACTTTCGTTTTGTCAAATCCTCATTTTAACTGCTACACAAAAACAATATATCATGAAAAATCTAAAAAGAATGTCAAGGGTTCAAATAAATGGTTACATCCTGACTTAGTTGGTATATATTTTCCTTTTGAAGAATTTCAAAATAATACCTTAAAATTACTTGAAGTACTTAAAGAAAATCCATATAAGTTGTTCTCATTTGAAGTGAAAGTTGAAATTGATTTTAGTAATCTGCGTGAATATTATTTCCAAGCAGTCTCAAATTCTAGTTGGGCCCATGAAGGATATTTGGTAGCGCTAAGTATTAATGATGATCCTGCTTTGATTGATGAAATACGTAGGCTAAACAATGCTTTTGGTATTGGTATCATAAAACTAGACCTATTAAACATTGAACAAAGCGAAATTCTTTTTTCTGCTAAAACTAAGGAGTTTTTGGATTGGGAAACGATTGACCGCTTAACTGAGGAAAACAAAGATTTTAAGCAGTTTATTGATGATTTAATGGAAGATATCAAACTTGGAAAAGTTAAAAGTACGTATGACAAGACTCTAAATGCAGATGAATATGCGTTATACATTGATGCTAAAGGAATGAGCGCGAACCTGACTATCCCGGTAAGGGGAGTGGCCAATCGTTAACTGGACAAGCTTCTTCAAGCAGTTTATGTAGGCAATTACTATGGCTAGAGAAAATTTTCAGGCGTACTAAAGTGATGAATTATATGAGCATAGTAGGTAATTCATATAAAATGTTGTTACGTTTCTGTTACGTAACTGAATAATAATTTTGATTTTGTATTTGTGGTTATATTCGCCTCGACTTCGGTCTGGGGCGACTTTTGTTCTTATGGGGACTTTTTGTATTAAAATGCGTGAATTGAAAAGCTATCATATTATCTTATGTTTATTAATGGCAAATCATATTTAATAATGTTTAATGGATTTTATTCATAGTTTTTTTATTACTATTTTTATTTATGTATTGTATAATAAGTAGTTGAAATTATCATCATTACCAGTCTAATGGTCGAGGTGAAGAAAATGAATGAAAAATGGTCAAGCCTTGAAGAATAGCTAAGTACTTAGGTGTAACTAAGGATACAATTCGTAACTGGATTAAAAAGACTGACATTCCAGCTCATAAAATCGGGCGGCAATGGAAATTTAAAATTTCAGAAGTGGATGAGTGGATTAAAAGCGGAAAGAGTGCATTAATTTAAAGCTTTCTCCGTAAACAAATGCTTTTTGTTATTAGATCAGTAGTAGGCGTTTTTTTATAAGTTTGTTGCTTGGAGGCTATGGCGGATGATTCCCACTAAGAAATATGGTGTAGTTTATACCCCGAATAGATTAGCGGATTTTGTGGCTTCTTTAATTAGAAAAGAAGCAGATAAAGATAATTATCAAATACATACTGTTCTGGACCCGGCTTGTGGTGAAGGGGCTTTGTTGGAAGCAATGAAACGGACTGGAAAAAGAAATGAAAAGTATTATGGAATCGATATCGATAAAAAGGTTATTTCTAATCTGTCCGTACAAAACGATAATAGTTTTGAGTTCATTTGTAAAGATGCAATACTTCCTCCAAAAATCAAAGGACAAGCTGCAGTATATTGGCGAAAAAAGTTTCCTAATATATCTGCAATTATTGCAAATCCTCCTTGGAGTTCAGAAAAAATATATGATAGGCAACAATTGTCGGCTGCAGGATTTAAAATGAATGCGGGGCAATATGATAGTTATGTGTTGTTTTTAGAGTTGGCATATGAGATTTGTGACGAAGGCGGATACTTTGGTTTCATTATTCCAGACTCGCTTTTTGAGAGCCAAAACGAAAACTTACGACGTTTCCTAGCGGAAAAGACTCAAATTAGGGTTATTGCTAGATTAGGTGAAAAAATTTTTGAAGAAGTTAATAGAGCGACGACAGTAATTATATGTAAAAAAGCAATTCCAGCGGAAGATGATGTAACAATGTGCTTCCGTCTTAATACAGACCAGAGAAAACAGTTTCTTACCTCTGATATTTATCTCGAAACCTTCTATGACAAAGAAAAGCATCCAGTCAAGCAGGCTCGTTTCATTTCTAATGATAGTTGTAGTTTTGACGTGGATACTCGATCAAATGAAGAGGACCTACTTGCAAAAATCAGATCGGATTGTATAGATTGGGAAGAGACGTTTATCTTTGGGCGTGGGGTTGAGATATCTAAAAAAGGTGGTATCGCTAGATGCCCTATGTGCGGACATGCACAAGGCTATACAAAGGCACAGTTTGCGGCTGGAAATAAAAAGTGTGTCTACTGTAATGAAGATCTTCCTTTGAATGATGCCACATTAAAGAGCATTGTCCAGGAGACTCCTTTTGATGGTTGCGAACGAATTCTAGTTGGCGAGCATGTTAAGCGCTATCGGATAATTGGAGAAAGCTTTATTGAGTTAAATATTCCTGGAATCAACTATAAGAATGAGAACTTATATATTCCCCCAAAACTATTAATTAGAAAGACTGGTTTGGGTATTTACTCTTGCGTGGATTATAGTGGTGGTTTAACAAGTCAAACAGTGTACATTATCAGATACAAACAGGAAAGTGACGCACCACCACTTGAGTATTATTTAGCTTTGCTTAATTCACGGGTTGTGTATTATTACTATCTCAAGGTGTATGGGGAAAATGAGTGGAAATCTCACCCTTATTTCACTAAGAAAATTATTTTCTCGCTGCCATTAAAAGCCTATACCGGGGACGAGCTTGATAAAGAAATTATAGGTTTAGCAAAAGCACTTTCAAAAAAATATTCATATGAAACGGATTTAGAATTGGAAGGGCTTGTCATGAGGCGTTATAATATTAACCCTGCCGAACATGACATGATCGCTGAAGAAATGAGGCGCTTGCCTGACTTAAGTGCAGTTAATGGCATGAAATTTTAAGGAGACAACGATGTATAGATATATAGGAAATAAAGCAAAATTATTGCCATTTATCATGGATAAAACTAGGGAATTAATTGGTTGCACTGGGGTTGTTGCTGATATTATGGCTGGAACCGGATCAGTATCATTAGAGTTCAGAAGGCAAGGCTATTCTGTAATAGCCTCAGATATTATGACTTATTCTTATCACCATTTAGTAGTAAACTTACTTCTTAATGAATCCCCTGCTTTTGCAGGACTTCGCCATATTCCCTTTAACAATACAACTCCATATGAAGCGGTTATAGATTACCTGAATGCCTTGGAAGCAAAAAAAGGCTTTTTCTTTAATGAATTTGCGCCTGATGGTAAGCCTGAAAGCAGTTGTGATCCACGCAAATACTTTACGTCTGAAAATGCAGCTAAAATCGATTGCATTAGAGAACAAATTAATAGTTGGATTGATTTGAACCAGATTACGAATACCGAAGCTTCGTTGTTAAAACATACGCTCATTATGGCTGTAAATAGAGTTGCAAATATTTCTGGCACATATGGATACTTTCTATCTGACTTCAAGAAGAATGCTTTGGAATCAATTATTCTTACACCTATCCAATTTGATGAGACAGAGAATGTTAACCATACAGTTTTCCAAGGTTTTGCAGAAGATTTGGCTGAGAATATTACTGCAGATTTATGCTATATTGATCCACCCTATATGAAAAGACAATATGCTGCCAATTATCACATATTAGAAACTATTGCAAAAGGTGACTTTCCGGATGCAATTGGAAAGAGTGGCTTACGTGATTGGTGGGATCAACATTCAAAATTTTGTACAAAAACAAGAGGTATTGATTCTTTTGAGAGCGTTATTAGCAAGATGAATTGTGATAAATTCATCATTAGTTATAGTGAAGATGGTCTATTCTCTTTACAACAGCTTATGGAGTGCTTTGCAAAGTATGGTAGTGTTGATGTCCAGCACATAGATTATAACCGTTTTCGTAGCAATAACAGCCCATTACCTAAGAAGTTAAAGGAATACATTATAACAATACAAAAATAGGAGGATGCGTCATGGAGTGTATAGATCGGATTTTTTACCGAAAAATTAATCCATCAGATTTTAAGAAATTGTACGATATTGATAGACCCGCTACTGGTGGCGGGCAGACCTACCTCGAGGCTGCGGGAATAGACACCGAGGAGTTAGTTAGCTTCCTTTCGAGTGGTGAAATGTCGGACAGCCCCTTACCAAACGAGAATCGTCACATATATACAATTAATGCTTATGTATTGGGACAAGACGGTGAGGCTACCAAATTAGAGTTTGCACCTAGAGGAGGCCGGAACAATTACCGTATTAGCCGTCAAACCAGCCGTCAAAAACATCCAGCTTGGAGAATTGATAATGGTTTCCCGGAGCCTAATAGAGGTGAAGGTGGCGAATATTTATCAGAGGCTAGTTTTGAGGGGATTATTGATAACCTGATTATAACAATCGTAAGGACAAATTATAATAAATATTATGCAAGTTTTATTACTGTAGATAGACTCCCCGATAGTTGGCCTCAAGGGATTGGCTTGGAAAGCATTTTTGAAGATGAACGGCGTGGAGTGTTAAACATTGCTGCACATAGGATTCCCTTTATAAACCAAAAGGAAAACCCATTTGGAAGACCAGAAGTAACTATTAATAACAATCAAAATATTATTGCTGCGAGAGTTACCGGAGGGTGTAATACGCTTCTATATGGCGTTCCTGGGGCTGGTAAAAGTCATACTGTAAAAACAGAATATTGTAATAATCCGTTAAAAATGGAACGTGTAGTTTTTCACCCGGATTATACCTATTCTGATTTCGTTGGACAGATACTGCCCAAAGTTCTTGGAGATCGTATAACATATGAGTTTATTTCAGGACCTTTTACCAAATTATTGGAAAAAGCGTATAACAACCCTCGTACTGAATATTATCTCATTATTGAGGAAATAAACCGTGGAAACGCCCCTGCAATTTTTGGTGAGGTTTTTCAACTTTTAGATAGAGACGAGAATGGAAATAGTGAATATGGTATTTCTAATTCCGATGTGGCAAAAATTGTCTATGACGATGAAACGCACCTTGTTTCCTTGCCGTCCAACCTCAACATCCTTGCTACAATGAATACATCGGACCAAAACGTATTTACGTTGGATACGGCATTCCAACGCCGTTGGCGTATGCGGATGATTGAGAATAATGTCACTCGTGCAGAACACGCTGATACAAAGATTCTTGATACGGATATCACATGGAAAGTATTTAATCATATTATTAATTCGCAAATTTTAGAAAATAATGTAGCTATATCTTCTGCTGAGGATAAGCGTCTGGGCGCATACTTCGTTGGTCCGGCGGATCTAGTGTTCAATCCCGATGAGGATGACATGGAAAAGGATGCGTCGTTGCGTAAGAAGGCCGCTACAGACAACAGCCGTTTTCCGGAAAAAGTACTCAAATATCTTTGGGACGATGCATTTAAGTTTTCTCGCCCTTCAATTTTTGTTGATCAGTACCGTAGCCTTGAGGAAATCGTCAAGAAATTTAATGGTAGCCGAGGGCAGGAACGTTATGCTATCTTTAAGCCAGAGATTTTTTCCCAGGTAAATAACCGTTCTTAGAATTAGTAAAGGAGAGCGTGTATGGCAGCAATAGTTGAAAATGACCTTAGACAACGTTGCCGTGTCAGCACTAACCTGGAAGGAGATACTTTTGTAGGCATAAAATCGGAAGGAGATGGAATTTCAGTTTGCTTTCCTTTGGGATACAGATTGCCTAACGATGATAAAGAGCTCCGCCAGGATGTGGTTAAACTGATCATGGTGCTTTCTAAGTATGCAAACCGAAAGGATCAGCGCCTTCCGGTCAATCAAATGAAAAGACCAGAAACAGTAGATTTTCCGATCCAAGCGTATATGTCTATTATTAGTGACTATATGGGAAATGGATATTTTACAGAAAACGAAGTGCGTTACAAAGAAAATCGTCGGGGGAAAATTAGCTGGACAAGAACAATAAAGCATCAGAAGGCCTTGCCACAAGGTAATTCTTTTGTATATTTAGACTACATTGTAAAAGATACTGTCTCTAATGATGAGAGCCTTATCTCTTTAGTTCATGAGTACTGTGTATATGAGAGTTTCCAAAAATTGGGATGGCTATATACCGCTACAATGCCAAAAGAGCCGCGCTTACGCAGGTTTGATAAACCAATGTTTTCCACGATTGTGTTCGATAAATTAGGACAAACCTTCAACGACAAGCATAAGGAACTGTTTAACAGCATGCTTGCTATGATAAATTACCTTGGAGATAAAGACGTTCCACAACAGTTTTATTTTGGTACCGAGCGTTTTGAGTATGTTTGGGAGAAGTTAATTGACTTTACTTTTGGTGTAAGTGACAAAGATAGGTATTTTCCCAGAACTACTTGGCATTTGCGTGACGGAGGACAGAAAGATAATAAGGCTTTGGAACCGGACACCATAATGCTTTCTGGAAAGAAAATTTACGTGCTAGATGCCAAGTATTATAAATACGGTGTAACTGGAGTACCTGCTCACCTACCAGAGTCGACATCTATCAATAAGCAAATTACATACGGCGAATATATTGCAACCGAGTTTGGCGAAGATATAACCGTATATAACGCTTTCCTAATGCCGTTTGATAGAACCAAAGAGCGTTTCGTGACTGCGTTACATATGAAAAACATTGGTGAAGGCACTGCGGACTGGAAAAGAAGCGGTAAGGAATATGAACGGGTTCAAGGTATCCTCATTGATGTCCGAACCCTTATGCACAATGTTGTGAGAAAAAATCACAATGAAATTATTCTTCTTTGTGAAGAAATCGAGCGAGCTTTTAAAGAAAAGACTACAACTACAGCTGCGTTCCCAATAGCCCCTGAAAACGAAGGAATAGAAATATTAGTGAATATATAAAAATGGCAAGAGTCAGCATACCGCGGCTCTTGCCATTTTTATTGTTGTGATTGTTTTTTCTGCCTATGTCGTCTTTGTGACGCCGCATTACGGCAACTGTCATCACAATATCTTTTCTTACTATTTGTAGTACTTATCCTAAAAAAACCTCCGCAAGTAGGATTCCCACATTGTCTGTAAATTACCATATTGGAATCCATATAAAAGAGCGAGAAGTAAAGTCCAGCTATATAATCAGGTATATACCATGAAGCAGACATTCTGTCGGTATCATAATCCGGGGTTATTGCACTAATAGCATGGTCGATTTCTGTTTTTAAGGTTGTTTTAGCAATGTCAATAAGGGCTGTTTTCATTGAAGCATCAAAGAATTTTTTATACCTTTCGGTGACATCTGATTTTGAAAACTTTAGTAACCCACATGGACCAATATTACAAATCGGGGATATATCACTTTGAAAATGAAAGAAAAATTCCACCACTTGGCGCTCGCGTGGCGGTAAACCGAGCGCATTTTTGAATAAATGCCGTATTTCATGAAACGCAATGTCGTTGGAATGCAAAGGATTACCAAAAGGATCTGTATCGTTAAAACCTGGGTAATACTCTGTAAAATACAGCTTATAATCGTTGCCTTTTATACCATCTGGTATAAGAAAGTACTGATCAGTCGCATCAACTTCTTTAGAAGGGTAAATGGGCAAATCGTTGTCGGAAGATAAATCTGTATTTTTTATGTACTGCCACATTTTGTGAGGGCAAGTATCGTAGCTCGCGTTATTTAAAGAAGTTATAGTTACTGGTTCAGTAAAAAGAAGATAGCAAACTAAATATAGGATTGCCATATAATCTTTTTGTGGTTCTTGTATTTTTGTCATTAACTTAATTGTATACTGCATTCGCCGGATAATAGTAAAAAGATCGTCACTTTTGTAGCTTTCATACATGGTAGATGAAATAGGGATAATGAACCCATATTTTTCAAAATAATTTATCAAACGGTCTAAATTCCCGTCTGGTAAAGAAAGCAATTCATCAAGAACAGCATCGTTTGTAACTGACCCTGCAGAATTTATACGAACCATACCACGTTGTGGTGTGTAAGCAAATCGTATAGGTTTTGAGGGGTCGCTTTTTATTCTCAGCCTTTTAAGTGGGCGACCATCATCAGTGTGGTTTATATCTATACGACAGTCGCTTTTGTAATTTGTAAAGGTAAATAAGTTACCTGACATTGTTAAAAACTCAGTGTTTGATAACATGGCGCCACCTCTAATAATTAGCTTATATAAGTAATTATATAAGTGTTTACAATAAATTGCAAATTTTTGTCAAGTAAAAAATATCCGGTTGCTAATTATTAAGAATAACAGTAATGGTTAGAGTGATTATTTTGAAATTATATATAAAAAGTAATAGATTTTTTTGGAAATGTTCTTATTTTTTGCATCTAATTACAATAAAAGTAGGACAGGCAAGTTCCTAAAACTTGATAAAAGGAGGACAAGCTGATGAAAGACATTAAGAATTGTGCTGGGAAACTAGTTTGCCGAGTAGATCCGAACACACAGCTAGTTGAGATTGTACACAAGGGAATTGTGACAACAGTCCGTTTTCTTCCGGAGAACCAAATAGAAGTAATCAGTAGCGAGTATAAGAAAACCGCCTGAGATATAGTGCATCCACAGAGCTGCTGGACGGCCAGGATGAATACCCAGTTTTTAGGGTGTTCCCTGGTTGTTTTTTTATGGTTTCGCGAAAAAGTTTTTTTAAATAGGAAAAGAGCCTGCCTATTTAGTTTTTATCCTTAAGTCACAGAGCAAAGGAAGGAGGTGAGAAAGCGATGGGGCCAAACGAAAGACGCCAGGAAATCATGGAAACCCTCTGCCACAGACGGCAGGAAACAATGAATAATTTGGCGTTTGAGTTTGGCGTCAGTATCCGGACCATCCGGAACGATATTGACATCCTGTCGCTTTCTTATCCTCTGGAAACTGTGCGCGGTCGTTACGGCGGCGGTGTCCGAGTTATGGACGGGTTTTACATGAACCGCAAATACCTAAAGCCCGAACAAAGGGATTTGCTGGTGCGGCTAAGTACGAACCTGTCCGGCAAAGACCTCGCCGTAATGAACGGCATCCTGCAGGAGTTTGCTCTGAATCAATAACACGGGCTGTACGCCCGAATGCAGAAAGGATGCAATGAGATGAAAAAAGTTTTTGTGTGCTCCCCATACCGAGGCAATATCGAGAAAAACACGAAAAGGGCTGTTTTTGCCGCCAGGGTCATTTGCAACTGCGGCTATATCCCTGTAGTGCCGCACCTCTATTTCACGCAATTCCTGAATGACGAGGACCAGTTTGAAAGAATCCGCGGCATCGAGTACGGCATTGAATTGATGAAGGAGTGCGACCAGCTGTGGCTGCTCGGTCCGGAAATCAGCAAAGGGATGGAATACGAACTTGAAATCGCCAAGGAAATCCGCATCCCAGTCATTCTGTACGATGAGGAACTTCGGCGGCTTAATCCGAAAACGCTGGTTCTTGACGAGCGTGTGGACGATCGGTTCCTCAGTATTATCAAGGGACTCAATTGTGAGTAGGAAAGGATGAACAGTTATGAGCGAAGTGTATTTAACCCTGGCTGACGGGTTTGAAAAACTGGCGGCAGGTTACAGAGCCTTAGCCGTCCAAGGTGCCGGTGCTCAGCCTAAAGAGGAAGTTCCCGCAGCGGCTCCTGTGAAGGAAAGCAAGGATATCGGCATCGAGGCGGTCCGCGCTGTTCTCGCTGAGAAAAGCCGGGATGGCAAGACCCGCGAGGTCAAGGCCCTCCTTATGAAATACGATGTCGGCAAGCTTTCCGGCGTAAAGCCGGAGGACTACGCCGCCCTGCTGGCTGAAGCGGAGGTGCTTTGATGGGCGGCAAGCACGCAAGATTTTCCCCGTCGGCGGCAGGCAGGCGTTTGAACTGTCCTCCCTCGCTGACGCTGGAAGAGCAATTCCTTGATGAGGAATCCGAGTATGCGGCAGAAGGTTCCGCCGGCCATGCGCTGGCGGAGCACCTCATCAAAAAGCATCTGAAACAAAGAAGCAATCGTCCTACATCCGCCTATTATACGGACGAGTTAATTGAAGCCGTGGACGAATACGTCTCCTTTGTCATCAGTGAAATTGAGGAAGCCAAGCGCATCTGCAATAATCCGGTGTTTTCCGTTGAACAGCGGGTGGACGCTTCGGACTATGTGGACGAATGCTTCGGCACAGCGGATATGGTTGTTGTTACCGATAAGGTGGCGCACATCATAGACCTCAAATTGGGCAAAGGAGTGCCGGTATATGCCGAAAGCAATCCGCAGCTTATGATTTACGGCCTTGGAATTCTCTGCATGGCCGAACTGCTCTACGATGTGGAAACCGTCCGCCTTACCATCTTTCAGCCCCGCCTCAACAATTCAAGCACCTGGGATATATCGCCAGATGCGCTTAAAACATGGGGCGAGGAAGTGTTAAAACCAAGGGGCGCCATGGCCCTAATGGGCGCCGGAGAGTTTAAGGCCGGCAGCTGGTGCCGCTTCTGCAAAGCAAGAAACCATTGCCGTGCCAGAGCCGAAGAGTTTCTGGCGCTGGCCAAGATGGAGTTTCGCCAGCCCGCTCTTCTGTCGGACGACGAAATCGCGGAGGTCTTGAAGGTATCTGACGAACTGGCCAGCTGGGCATCCGACGTATATGCCTTTGCGCAAAACCAGGCCATTGTCCACGGCAAGGAATGGGACGGCTTCAAGCTTGTCGAGGGACGGAGCAACCGCAAGTACACAAGCGAGGACGAGGTGGCGGAAGCCGCTGCAGCCGCCGGATATACAGACATTTACAAGCGCTCCTTGGTGGCCATCACCGAGATGGAGCGGATCATGGGCAAGCAGGACTTCAGCCGTATCCTTGGGCATCTGGTGTACAAGCCGCAAGGCAAAATCACTCTGGTGCCGGATTCCCACAAGAGAGAAGCCATCAATAAAACTACCGCCGCGGCGGAATTTCAGGAGGTTTAATCATGAAAAATCAGTCTACCGCTACTAAGGTCATCGTACCCTGCCGTTTTTCCTACCTGCATTGCTGGGAGCCGGATTCCGTCAACGGCGGAGATCCTAAATTCAGCGTTTCGGCCATCGTGCCGAAGAGCGACACCAAGACCGTGGAAGCCATCAAAGCCGCAATTGAACAGGCAAAAAAGGATTCTGTCTCCAAGTGGGGCGGCAAGATTCCCGGCAATCTCAAAACCCCGCTTCGCGACGGCGATATCGACCGCCCCGATGACGAAGCCTACAAGGGCTGCTATTTTTTCAACGCCAACAGCCGGCAGGCTCCACAAGTGGTGGATGGCAAAGTACAGCCCGTTCTTGACCAGAGCGAGGTATACTCCGGCTGCTACGGCCGCATCAGCGTGACGTTTTACGGATACAACTCCAACGGCAACCGCGGTATCGCGGCAGGCCTTGGCAACATCCAGAAGCTGAAAGACGGAGAGCCGTTGGGCGGCGGTCGCCCCAAGGCGGCTGATGATTTCGACACGGTCGATGAGGAAGATTTTTTGGCCTAAGAACTGTAAGGGCGGTGGGAAACCGCCGCCTTTTTACATAAAAGAGGTGACGCCATGTTTTTATCATTGGATATTGAGACGTATTCAGATGTGGATTTAACCAAATGCGGCGTCTACGCCTATGCGGACAGCCCGAATTTCACAATTTTGCTTCTTGCTTACGCATTCGGCGATGAGGAAACCCAAATAGTGGATTTGGCCTGCGGAGAACAGCTGCCGCGGGAAGTTCTGGATGCGCTCACCGATGAGAGCGTCATAAAGACAGCCTTCAATGCCATGTTTGAAAGGACTTGCCTTTCACGATATCTGGGAATACATCTTTCGCCTGCTTTCTGGCAATGCACGGCGGTGCAGGCGGCCATGCTGGCTCTGCCGCTGTCCCTGGAAGGGGTGGGCGAGGTTTTGAATATTGAGCGAAAAAAACTGAAAGAAGGCGGTGACTTGGTCCGGTATTTCTCGATTCCCTGTAAGCCTACCCAGACGAATGGTGGCAGGAAGAGAAATCTGCCGGAGCACGCGCCGGACAAATGGGCACTATTCAAAAGCTATTGCGTCCGGGACGTGGACGCCGAGCGGGAGATAAGACAGAAACTGAGAAACTTCCCGATTCCCGACCTCGAGATGGAACTGTACCGGCTCGATCAGGAAATCAACGACAGAGGCATTTTGGTTGACCGCGACCTGGTATCCTGCGCCGTGGAGTGCGATCTTCGGTATACGGAGTCAGCAACGGCGCAAGCGTATGAATTGACCGGGCTTAATAACCCCAATTCTGTTGCCCAGATCAAAAAATGGCTTTCCGGGCGCGGAGTTGAGGTGGAGAGCCTTGACAAGAAAGCGGTTAAAGGCCTTATGCCCGAAGTGGACGGCGAGGTACTGGAGGTTCTGAAGCTGCGGCTTCTGATGGCCAAGACCTCGGTTAAAAAATATGAGGCCATCGAGCGTTCGGTATGTTCGGACGGCAGGGTTCACGGCCTGCTTCAGTTCTACGGGGCGAATCGCACCGGACGCTGGGCGGGAAGGCTCGTCCAGGTTCAGAACCTTCCACAGAATCATTTGCCGGACTTGGAACTGGCCAGAAATCTCATCAAGCAAAGCCGCTTTGAGGATGTGGAACTGCTCTTTGACTCTACTCCCGGCGTATTGTCGGAATTGATTAGGACCGCCTTCGTGCCAAGGCTAGGCACCCGCTTTATCGTGGCAGACTTTTCCGCCATTGAAGCGCGAGTGCTAGCCTGGCTCTCCGGCGAGAAGTGGCGCCTTAATGTATTCAGCAGCCACGGCAAGATTTATGAAGCATCGGCATCCGCGATGTTCGGCGTTCCCATTGAGGAGATCGGCAAAGGAAGCTCGCTTCGCCAGAAGGGCAAAATTGCGGAACTGGCTCTGGGCTATGGCGGTTCGGTCGGAGCATTGACCTCAATGGGCGCGCTGGATATGGGGCTGACAGAAGAAGAGTTGCCTTCTTTGGTTAATCAGTGGCGAAGAGCCAATCCGCACATCACAAAGTTCTGGTGGGATGTGGATGCCGCCGCCATTGCGGCAGTCTGCGAAAAGAAGGAAACGGCGGTCGGCAGGGTGGGTTTTTCCTATAAGTCCGGCATCCTGTTCGTTACGCTGCCATCCGGAAGGAAATTGCCCTATATCAAGCCGCGAATGGCGATCAACAAGTTTGGCCGCGAGGGGCTGACCTATGAGGGGATCGGCGAAAGCAAGAAGTGGCTTCGTATTGAAACCTATGGCCCCAAGCTAGTGGAGAACATCGTCCAGGCAACGAGCCGCGACCTGTTGGCGCTCGCCATGTTGCGGCTCCGTAGCCATGGGTTTGCAATCGTCATGCATGTTCACGATGAAGCCGTACTGGAGGTGTCGGAAGGACAATCAAGCGTTGGGGAAATCTGCAAAATCATGGCGGAGGCTCCCGGCTGGGCAGCTGGACTTCCGCTTAGAGCCGATGGATACGAGTGCGGTTTTTATAAAAAGGATTAGGGGTGATTGCCTTGGGAATCAGCAAATACAATGCGGAGGGCTATTATGACCCGACCGCCTACGAGGGCATCCGACGGGCGGAAGTGGATACCGGAAAGCTAAAGATCGTTTATCCCACTGGATATATGGAACTGAACCTGGAAGGCTTCTTTCCCTGTCCTTTGGATAAAGCCAGGAAGGTCTTTTCCTTGATTTACAGATACTCGCCGGAGCCGGACAAGGACAGGTTGCTTGCTTTCCTGCGCAGACTGGAGAAAAGGTGCTTTGCCCAGATGCAAGAGTACGCCAATGAAGCGGCAGCCTATCCGGCAAACTCAGACAAGTGGCGCGAGTATACCGCAAAGTTTAAGGAAGCGATGCGGCTCCGGCAAAGAACCGCAAAAAATATAGAACTTTTTATCGCAGGGAGGGGCGGCAAATGAAAATTAGGCTTTCTACTGGCAATTCCCGTACAGACAAACGCTGGAATCTGGCCGAGATGGAACTGGATGAGTTCCGTGACCGGATTTCAGCCACGCGCAGGACCGCGGAAACCGTGGAGCAGTACAAAAAACTCAGCAAGGCCAGACAGGATGATATCAAGGATGTGGGCGGTTTTGTCCTAGGAACGCTGAAGGGCGGCAGACGGAAAAAGGATTGCGTCCTGACGCGATCCGGGCTGTGCCTGGATATGGACTACGCGCTGCCGGATATCATCGAGCAAATCGAGATGTTTTGTTCCTTCAAGTGCTGGCTTTACTCCACTCATAAGCATACGCCGGAAAAGCCTCGCCTTCGCCTTATCATCCCGCTTGCCCGCGAGGTGTCGCCGGATGAGTACTCTGCAGTGGCAAGGAAAGTAGCGGACGAAATTGGCATTGAACTTTTCGACGACACCACCTACGAACCGAGTCGTTTGATGTACTGGCCGTCCACCTCCGCAGACGGGGAGTTCGTGTTCCGCGAGGTTGACGGCGAACTTCTCGATCCCGACGAGGTGCTCGCAAAATACACTGACTGGCGTAATTCAGCGCTGTGGCCTGTGTCCAAGCGGCAGCAGACCGTGGTGCAGCGTGAGGTCAAGAAACAGGCCGATCCCCTGGAAAAACAAGGGGCGGTGGGTGCGTTCTGCCGCGCTTACTCCGTGACGGATGCTATGGATACCTTTCTTGCTGATGTATATCGAAAAAGCGCCATGCCCGGCCGTTATGACTATATCCCGGCAGACAGCCAGGCGGGCGTGGTCATTTACGAGGATAAATACGCATATAGCCATCACGCCACCGACCCGGCGTGCGGAAAGCTGATGAACGCCTTTGACGCGGTGCGGATTCACAAATTCGGAGAACTGGACGCAAAGGCGGATGAAGACGCCGATCCCGCCAAGATGCCTTCTTTTAAGGCCATGCAGGAGTTTGCGGTTGCTGACGAACGGGTTAAAGTCCGGCTTGCCAAAGAGCGCGAAAACTTGGCGCTGGATGAGTTCAATGAAGTGGACAACGAAAACTGGCAGACTGTACTGGAACTGGATAAGCAGGGCAAGGTCAAGGACACTCTGAGCAATATCGCCAATATCATCCGCTTCGATCCGAATCTCAGGCCAATCGTATACAATGAGTTTAAAAGCATGGTGGATGTGATCGGCGAGCTCCCCTGGAAGCAGGTGCGTCCCGGTTGGGGCGATGCCGACCTTGCCTGTGCCAAGGTGTACTTTGAACGGGTATACGGGATTTGGTCGCCAGCCAAATTCAAGGACGCGCTTCTTGCTGTGGTATCAGCGGAGCGGCCATTCCATCCGATTAAGAAGTATTTTGAAACCCTGGAATGGGACGGAACGGAGCGTATCGACACACTGCTCATTGATTATCTGGGCGCGGAGGATACCGCCTTTGTTCGGGCAGTTACCCGCAAGACCCTGTGTGCCGCCGTAGCCCGTGTATATGAGCCGGGAATCAAGTTTGACTCCATCCTCGTCCTTAACGGCCCGCAGGGTGTGGGCAAGTCCACGCTGTTCGCCCTTCTTGGCAGACAGTGGTATTCGGACAGCCTGTCCATCTCCGACATGAAGGACAAAACCGCCGCCGAAAAGCTGCAAGGGTACTGGATTTTAGAACTAGGCGAACTGGCCGGAATCAAAAAGGTGGACGTGGAAACGGTCAAGTCCTTCATCAGCCGTACGGACGACAAGTTCAGGCAGTCCTATGGCGTCAATGTGGAAAGCCATCCCAGAACCAATATCATTGTAGGTTCCACCAACTCGGAGAGCGGGTTTCTTCGCGACATCACCGGAAACCGGCGCTTCTGGCCGGTGCATGTGACGGGCAATTCTAAGTTTCGCGCTTGGGAGCTGACCGAGGTTGACCAGGTTTGGGCGGAAGCCATCGTGAAGTACCACGCCGGCGAGGAATTGTTCCTGAAAGGCGATGTGGTCGCCGAAGCCTATGTCCAGCAACAACAGGCGATGGAAGCCGACGACCGAGAGGGTATTATCGTAGACTACCTGGAAGTGCTGCTTCCCGAAGGGTGGGACGGGATGGACCTATACCAGAGAAGGACGTTTCTAGGCGGCAATGAGTTTGGCGGCTCTGCCATGACGGGAACCGTGCGCCGGGACAAGGTCTGCGTGATGGAGATCTGGTGCGAGTGCTTTGCCAAGGAGCGCCAGAACCTCAAACGGTCTGATTCCTATGAAATAGAAGGCATCTTGACCCGCATCGGAGGGTGGAAGAAGTTGACCGCCAACAAATCCGGCAAGGTCAGATACCCCCTCTACGGCCCGCAAAAAACCTTTGTGCGGGAGGGGTAATGGAACCAAGGAACAAATTTTACCCGTTCCGTTGTAACCCGTAATGTCGTGGGAACGCCGACAGGCACAGTCCGCGAAGGCGGAAAAACAGCGAGCCTTGCTGGTTCTGTGCCTACCGTTCCTAAAAAAAGACATATTGATTATTTTGATGTAGGTATTAAGAAGAAAGGCACTTGCAAGTACGTATACGCGCGTATAGGATTTTTAGCACATAGGAACGACACAAGGAACAGATGGTGAAAGGGGCGGCTATTTTGCAGGAAAGTACCATCGAGCGAAAATTGGTCACTGAAGTAAAAAAGCGTGGCGGGCTGGCCGTAAAATTCGTATCCCCAGGTTTTGATGGGGTGCCGGACCGACTGGTTCTTTTCCCCGGTGGCGTTTTTGCTTTTGTAGAATTGAAGGCTCCTGGCAAGAATCTGCGGCCTTTGCAAGAATTACGGGCAAGGCAGTTGACCGCTTTGGGTTTTCGGGTTTACCGCATTGATAACAAAGAAATGATTGGAGGTGTGCTTGATGAAATACAGACCGCATGATTATCAGAAATACGCAACCAAATTTACGCTGGAACATCCTGTCTGCTGCTTAATGCTGGATATGGGATTAGGCAAAAGTGTTATTGCCTTGACGGCACTGTGGATAATGGCTCTGGACAGCTTTGACATCGGGAAGATACTTGTTATCGCTCCCAAGCGCGTAGCTGAAAACACCTGGCCGAAGGAATTGGCGAAGTGGGAGCATCTGACCGGGCTATCTTATTCCCTGGTTCTGGGCAGCAAGAAACAGCGTGAAGAGGCTCTTGCCCAAAAAGCGTCGGTGTATATCATAAACAGGGAAAATGTGGCGTGGCTTGTGGAGAATCATCGCTGGGATTTTGACACGGTGGTGATTGACGAGCTGTCAAGCTTCAAGTCCAATCAGGCACAGCGGTTCAAGGCGTTAAAGAAAGTCCGACCCTTTGTGCAGCGGGTGATCGGCCTTACTGGCACTCCGGCGCCCAATTCTCTCCTAGACCTTTGGCCGCAGATGTTTCTTCTGGATATGGGGCAAAGGCTCGGACGCTTCATCGGCGGCTATCGGGACCGGTTTTTCGTTCCTGACAAACGCAATCGTGAAATTATTTACTCTTATAAGCCCCGCGAAGACTCGGAGGGAAAAATCTATGAACTGATTTCAGACATATGCATTTCCATGAAAGCCGTTGACTTCCTCGCTATGCCGGAGAAAATCAGCAATTGCGTTGAGGTTGAACTGGATCAGAAGGAGCGGCGGATTTACGACGATTTCCAAAGAAAAATGTGTATATCTCTCGGCAATGAGGAGGAGCTGGACGCCATGAACGCGGCAGGCCTTTCGAACGAACTGCTGCAGATGGCAAACGGCGCGGTTTACGGCGAGGACAAAAAAGTCATTTATATTCATGACAGAAAGCTGGACGCGCTTGAGGATTTGATTGAAGCCGCCAACGGCAAGCCCCTTCTTGTGGCTTACTGGTACAAGCACGATCTGGCTCGCATTTGCGAGCGGTTTGACATCAGAACAATTGATACGGAAAAAGACATTGATGACTGGAATGCTGGAAAGATTCCCGTTGCCCTCATCCATCCGGCGTCGGCGGGACATGGACTGAACTTGCAGGAGGGCGGCTCCACTGTAGTGTGGTTTGGACTTACCTGGTCATTGGAATTATACCAGCAGCTGAACGCAAGACTCTGGCGGCAAGGTCAGAAAAATACGGTGGTGATTCAGCACATCGTCACCCGCGGCACACACGATGAAGATGTCATGAAAGCTTTGGAGACGAAGGATACGCGGCAGTCGGCTCTGATTGCGGCAGTCAAGGCCAGGATAGGAGGTGCGGCATGAACGGCAGAGTGGAAAGAATAATGCAGGAATACCGGCAGATGGTGATGGAGCGGGTCTGCCTTGAAAACCAGATCCGAAACTTTCAAGGGATCACGGAAGAGGAGATGATTGATTCCTTGCAATTTTCCCAACCAGACGCAGAACGTGTGCAGACCAGCGGCGTTTCCGATAAAACCGGACGTATCGCCGTTTCCTATAAAGACAAGATGGACCGAATCAACAAGGAATGGCAGGTGCACCTGGAAAAGAAGCATACCGTCCTAATAGAGGAACTGATTTTTTTCGAGTCGGCCGTTTTTTCATTGAGCGGCACTCTGCCTGAGTTCATTTCGGATATGGTCATCAAAGGGCTTACCTGGGATGACCTTTCCGCCAAATACCATATTAGCCGGACGATGGTGGCGAAGAACCGCAAGAGGGCAATTCGTGAACTGGAAACACTTTATGCCATCCACGATAAGGAGATGGCGGAATATATTCTGAGCTGAGGTGAGTGCAATGTGCAGAAGAGGCGACATTTATTATGTGGATTTCGGAGAGAACATAGATACGCGAAAACAGAGCGGAATCCGTCCGGCGGTAATTGTCAGCAACAATAAGGCAAATGAGCATTCACCGGTCATTACGGTGGTGCCACTGACATCTAAAGTTCATAAGAAGCGGTTCCTTCCAACCCACGTGTATATTCCCGCGTCCGCTGGGTTTGGATTAAGCTGTGGAAGCCTGGCGCTTGCCGAACAGGTGGAAGCCATTGATAAGGACCGCCTTCTGGAGAAAAAGGGTACTATAAAGAGCACTGAAATCATGGAGAAAATTACAAAGGCGATACAGATACAAATCGGGGTGTTTGAAGAATATAATTAGAAAGTTATATGTGGGCAAGAAAGATATACTTAATTTAAAAAAGAGATTATACTGATTTAGTGTATAGTATGTTTAGATCATTGACTTAAAAGGGGGAATCTATATGGCGCACTCTATACAAGCTATGAGAACAGTATTTGATGTTGTTAAGGCTGCAAGAGATAACAATAATGCGTTTTCTGATGAAGATATACAAAGATTGTTACAAGCAATAGTACCTGATGAGAATACTAGAAAACGATATGATAATTTTTCTAAAGGCTACTATTCTGAAGAACTTTTTCGAAGAATTTATTCACTTTTACCTTGGATAAGATTAATTACTCCATTGGGGCAGGAACAATTTCCAGAAAAATCAAAAGAGGAAATGCAAGTACCAGATTTTGAAATAATGTATGAAGTAGGTAGTTCAGATAATATAAAAAAAATTTTAGTCGAGGCTAAATTAGTGGATGGTGATAAGCAGACATTTGAATTGCTTAAACATACTTATAATGTTTTGAAAAAATATGAAGATAATTCTGAAAGCCCTTTGTTATTCGCGATTTTTTGGAGAAAACAAATGATATGGACAGTGAACTCTATAGAATCATTTTCAGAGAAAAGCAGTTCTTATAAAATTTCATTTAAGAATGCGTGTAAAAGTGATGTCTCTGCTATATTTGGAGATTACACATACTTGTTTAGAAAAAGGCCACTTAGAAAGTCAAAATTCTCTAACGGTGAATTATTACAGTGTAATTATTCCCATAGTCATGAAAAATATGGGCGTACCCTTTATGAAGGGATTTCATTGAATGGTAAGAACTTTGATGATTTAGGTGCTTTGGAAACACCGGTGTTAGATTGTGCGTTTGACTTTAAAGAAATAGAGTCCTTTAAAATAAATGAATTCGAAACAGAATTAACAGAACAATTGGCAGATGTAAAATATGCTTATAGATTATCCTCTTTAATGCTTGGATATTTATTGAAAATTCATTGCTACAACTATAATGATATGTATTGTCAAGAACATAATATTGTAGAAAATACTTTTGGTATAGTTGATACAGTAAGAAGAAAAATGGGAGGAGAGAAGTTTTATTTATTGCCATATGATAAAAAAATATCAATAAAAAAACTGATTAATTTGCAGTTTGGCAATGTTCCTCGTATTTATAAGGCATACATTGAGACGAATAGGAAGGAAGGTTACGGTATTTTGTGTAGTCATGATTAATTAACATTTGATTTTCAAGGTGTACTAAAGGTGTACTAACGGTGTACTGCTTTTTCATTTCGACTGCGCTATACTTATAATTGCCTAGAAATGATACGAGTCTGGAGTTGACCTCCAGGCTCTTTTTCTTTGGCCGGATGCGTCTTTCTTTCATCCTTTCACGCATCCGTACATACGAAAGGAGAAAGTAGGTATGCCGAAAAGACCACAAAAACCGTGTAAGCATCTGGGATGCCCACGACTGACGAACGATCGTTACTGCGATCAGCATGCTAACCTGCATATTGGTGATAGAGCCAGCGCCCTTGAACGTGGCTATAGTAGTCAATGGCAAAAGGCGAGAAAGCGGTTCTTGGCAAAGCATTCTCTTTGCGCGGAGTGTGAGTTGACCGAAAAATTGACTCCAGCGACCGTTGTGGACCACATCAAGCCGCACCGGGGAGACAAGGCGTTGTTCTGGGACGAGAGCAACTGGCAACCGCTGTGCAAAAAGTGCCACGACAGGAAAACCCGGACGATGGATCAGCATCAGGAATATAACTACTAACAATCATGCTAAGAAACGGCGGTGAGCCGAGGGGAGGGGCGGGTCAGATCTTTACGGCCTTTACCCCCCAGACCGCCGCCCCCCTTCGCGTGAAAAATCGCAGAATTAGGCAGGGGGGATACCAGAGGAGCGTTGGAACACCTGCAAATTTTGAAATAAATAGCGAAAACGCCAATGAAAATTAGCAACGGATGCATCGGCAGTTTCGCGGAATTGTTACGGTTAAGGCTGTATAACACTTGCTCAAATGCAAGGTTTTGCGGCCTTTTTCTATGCAAAGATTTTGCGAAAAGGATGTGAAGCAATGACGAGTGTCCAGGAAAAACAGATACGGAATTTCCGGATGAAGGGAATCGGCTACAAAGCCATTGCTTCCACTCTTGGACTTTCCCGCGATGTGGTCCGCAACTACTGCAAAAGCCATGGACTTGACGGTTATGCGACAGAAGTGGTTGTGAATCTGAAAGAACAGATGCAGCAGGGTGACGTTTGCGGATGCTGCGGTACAGTCATTCTGCAGCCGGCGATAGGCCGAAAGCGAAGATTCTGTTCAGAAAAATGCAGGCGGGAATGGTGGGCCGCACACCCGGAGGAGTCGCGTAAAAAGGAAGCGGCTTTTTATGAAAAGACCTGCGTTTACTGCGGTCAGCATTTTACCGTATACGGCAACAAAAACAGAAGGTACTGCCGTCATGAATGTTATGTGCATGACAGATTTTGGCGGGAGGAGGAAGGCAGAGAGCCATATGCAAGTCCCGCCCGGAGTGAGGAGGAAAAGCATGAGTGAAATGAAATGGCAGTCAGTGCCGGTGGAGGAGCTTCGCCCGGCGGCATACAACCCGCGCAAAAAGCTGAAAGCGGGGGATAAGGAATACGAGAAGATCAAGAATTCCATTTTGGAATTTGGCTATGTGGAACCCATTATTGTGAACTATGATATGACGGTTATCGGCGGACACCAACGGCTGACGGTCCTGAAAGACTTGGGATATACCGAGGTGCAATGTGTAGTCGTTGAAATCAGGGACGAGAACAAGGTCAAGGCTCTGAATATTGCTCTCAATAAAGTCACGGGAGCATGGAATGAACAGCTTCTTGCTGATTTGATCGTGGATTTGCAAACGGCAAATTTCAATACGGATTTTACGGGCTTTGAAGCGCCGGAAATCGAGCAGCTTTTCTCAAAGGTTCACAACAAGGAAATCAAGGAAGACGATTTCGATGTGGACGAAGCCTTAAAGAAGCCGACCATTTCACAAAAAGGTGACATCTGGCTGCTTGGTAGGCACCGGCTTATTTGCGGCGACGCTGTTTTACCGGAAACGTATACTGCTCTCATGAATGGCGGCAAGGCCAATCTGGTGGTGACCGACCCGCCGTATAACGTCAACGTGGAGGAAGCCGCCGGAAAAATTAAAAACGACAATATGCCGGATGCGGACTTTTACAAGTTCCTGTTCGCGGCGTTCGTCAATATGGAGCAGAACATGGAAAACGACGCTTCCATCTATGTATTTCACGCAGACACCCAGGGGTTTAACTTCCGCAAAGCCTTTGCCGATGCCGGATTTTATCTTTCCGGGTGCTGCATCTGGAAGAAAAACGCGCTGGTTCTTGGCCGTTCTCCTTACCAATGGCAGCATGAGCCATGTCTGTTCGGATGGAAGAAGGGCGGCAGGCACCAATGGTACTCCGACCGCAAGCAGACCACCGTCTGGGAATATGATCGCCCGAGATCCTCTAAAGAGCATCCGACAATGAAGCCGGTGGCTTTAATGGCGTACCCGGTTCAGAATTCCAGCATGAGCAATTGCATTGTGCTTGACCCCTTTCTGGGAAGCGGCTCCACGCTGATTGCCTGCGAGCAGACGGGACGTATTTGTTATGGCATTGAACTGGATGAGAAATTTACAGACGTCATCGTTAATCGTTTTGTTGAAGCCGTCGGAGATTTATCCGGCGTCTTTTTGCTGCGTGACGGGATTCGAATTCCCTACGAAGCGGAGATGGATTCTGAACTGGTGGAGGTGTGAAGCTGTGGAACAGACCCGGAGAACTGATTTTGTCCTATTTATTCAAGATAAGTTCGAGGATATTCAAAAGCTGTTTGCTAGAAAAAATGAAGGCTATGGCGCAAGCGGTGATCTCTTCTGGAATTTTCGCCAGACTGCCGAGCGGCTATACCCATCTATGTATGCTCAGGACCCTTGCGCAGCCATGTTTCTGGTAGCCGAAACGCTGGTGGACAAGCATAACGTAGCTCTGGCCAAAGGCATTGCGGTCAGCGAATGCGAAGAACGCCTGCTGGATCGGATTGTGTATTCTCTGCTGGAACTGAAGATGGTATATGATCGTTCTGAACGGTCAGAAATATAAGGGAAATCTACGGAAACATGTGCGTAAGCCCTTGCTAATTCCTGTGTTTAGAGTGATATATAGACTACCAAAACACAGGGAGGGAAAACACATGAGAATTCAAAAAGGCGACCGGTTTCAAGCCACCTACTCGAAGCAAAGTTATGTGATTGTTGGGAAATGGGGCGGCAACCTGGTGCTTGCCCCGACGGCGAAGGACAATGACGAATGCCTGATCTACTCGGTTGGCGAAATTGAAGAATTGGTGAACACGTTGAAGTGGGTACGGGAAGCGGGGTGTGAACAATGACTCGCAAAGAACTTGTGCAGGCGCTGGAAACAAAATGGGGAGTCAAAGCAAACTATCTTGGCGTACCAAGCTGCGCGTATGAAATCTATTGCGAAGCGGGAAACTTCCTAATCGACCGTCATGGCGTAGTCAGAGATCAAACCGGCCGCGAGTATTCCGCTGAAGAAGTATTGAACCAACCCCAGACCGAGCCAGCCGAAGAGCCGGAGCCGATCGGGTGGGAGGAACTGCCGCTTTCGGGGTATGCGGTTGAATTGCCGCTGGAAGGCCACACGGCGGCGAGTCTGCGAAATTTGATCAACATGCTCGCCAGCAAAGAGAGGCTGCTTGTGAGCGCCTTTGCCCTGACGCGGTCGCTGGTGGACAGCCGCTTGGCGGAGGAACTTTGCAAAAGAAGCGTCGAGGATATGGAGAGTTTTCAGGCGGTTTGGAGTGAATTCGGAGATGGGCACTGCCTTGGATTTGAAATGAATTTTGAAAAGCAGACCATGGCCGTGAAGCTGGTAAAAGAAAACATGGCAGTGGAGGAAATGACGGCCTTTTTGGATCTGGCGGTTTGCATGAATGAGAATGCCAGAAAGCTTAAATACTCTTCCTTCAAACCCGCCCAAGAGGACAACCCCAAATACGCCATGCGAACCTGGCTGCTCCGGCTGGGTATGAGCGGCGACGCTTTCAAAAAGACCCGAAAAGTTCTGCTGGCCCGTCTTTCCGGTAGCGCCGCCTTTCGCACACCGGCAGAGGAGGAAAAGCATAAGGCCCGCTTGCTGGCCAGAAAACAAAACCTGTGCGAGGAGGATGGCGATGTTTGTTAAAAGAGAAATAGTCGAGCGGCTGCGCAGACAGTATCCTGCCGGCACGAGGGTTGAGCTTGTGCGTATGAATGACGAACAGGCGCCGCCCATTGGCACTCTCGGGACGGTAACCGGCGTGGACGACATTGGCAGCATTATGGTTTCCTGGGACAACGGCGGCAGCCTGAGCGTGGTCTACGGAGAGGATTTGTGCAAAAAGGTAGACTAAAATAGCATATTGAGATGCGGCCCTGGCAGGGGCTGTTTCTCGTACAACCAGACACGAGACTTCTTCGGAGGTCTTTTTTTTCATGCCATGAAAGCTGATATGAGGAGGTGAGGGGCTTATGGCGCAGAGAGGAAGAAAACCAAAACCGACCGCTCTTAAGGAACTGGAAGGCAATCCGGGCAGACGGCCGTTAAACAAAAATGAACCAAAGCCTAATAAAA
Organism: Propionispora hippei DSM 15287; assembly: GCF_900141835.1. Classification (NCBI taxonomy): domain Bacteria; kingdom Bacillati; phylum Bacillota; class Negativicutes; order Selenomonadales; family Sporomusaceae; genus Propionispora; species Propionispora hippei. The sequence goes on from NZ_FQZD01000012.1 coordinate 98,493, forward strand.
AAGCCCCGCGCTGTCCTTCGTGGCTGGAAGAGGAAGCAAAAAAAGAATGGAAACGCATGGGCAAGCTCTTAGAGCAGATGGGACTGCTAACGGAAATGGATATGGCGGCTTTCGCGGGATATTGTCAGGCGTATGCCCGCTGGAAGGAAGCCGAAGAATTTATAACCCAGCATGGTACGATGATCCGAACTCCCAACGGCTATCTGCAGCAAGTGCCGCAGGTGTCCATAGCCCAGACAAACCTAAAAATCATGCTGAAATTCTGCGAGCAGTTCGGCCTTACGCCTTCGGCCAGAAGTAGAATTGCGGCAGGCGAAGGCTCTGTTGATCCAACAGACGAGATGGAGCAACTGTTGGGAGGCGGTGAATGATGTCGTACCACTACACGCCTTCTCCCTTCATACTTGCAACTTCCCGTTATGACAAGGCAAAGGCTGACCGGGCGGTTGCTTTTATTGAAAATCTCTGCCACACCAAAGGCAAGTGGGCGGGAAAGAAGTTCCTGCTATTGCCTTGGCAGGAGCAGATTGTCAGGGATCTTTTCGGCATTGTCGGCGAGAACGGCAAACGGCAGTTTCTTACCGCCTATATAGAAATACCGAAAAAACAGGGCAAGTCGGAACTCGCAGCCGCCATTGCCCTTTATCTTTTGTATGCCGACAACGAACCTAGCGCCGAAGTGTACGGAGCCGCTTGCGACAGGTCGCAGGCTTCCATTGTGTTCGACGTGGCCAAGCAGATGGTGCAGATGTCGCCGGCTTTGTTAAAACGGTCGAAGATTACAGCCGCCACTAAGCGCATCGTGAACTATTCTAATGCAGGGTTTTATCAGGTACTTTCGGCGGAAACAGGGACAAAACATGGTCTTAACGTGTCTGGTCTTGTTTTTGACGAAATTCACGCCCAACCGGATCGCAGACTGTACGATGTCCTGACCAAAGGTTCCGGAGATGCCCGTGAGCAGCCGCTGTTCTTCATCATAACCACAGCAGGAAATGATAAGAACAGCATCTGCTATGAATTGCACGCCAAAGCGCTGGATATCAAGGCCGGTCGCAAAAAAGACAGTACTTTTTATCCGGTTGTATATGGGCTGACCGAACAGGACGATTGGAATGATGAAGACAACTGGTACAAGGCAAATCCGTCCCTCGGTCACACCATCGCTATAGAGCGTGTCCGCGAAGCCTATAAAAACGCGCTGGAAAATCCTGCGGAAGAAAATGTGTTCAAACAGCTTCGCTTAAATATCTGGACATCGGCGACCGTGTGCTGGATTCCGGAGCATATCTATGGCCGGGGCGATCTTCCCCTCGACATGGATTCGCTCCATGGCAGAGAGTGTTACGGCGGGCTTGACCTTTCAAGCACCTCTGATATTACCGCTTTCGTCCTGGTGTTCCCGCCACGCGCGGAGGACGAGAAGTATGTCGTGCTTCCGTTCTTCTGGCTGCCAAAGGATACTTTGGAGCTGCGGTGCCGCCGGGACCATGTGCTTTACGATGTGTGGGAACTGCAAGGCTATATTCAGACCACCGAAGGCAACGTCATTCACTACGGCTTCATTGAAAAATTTATAGAGGAGTTGGGCGAGAGATACCACATCAAGGAAATCGCCTATGACCGCTGGAACGCCACGCAAATGGTGCAGAACCTGGAGGATATGGGATTTACGGTTGTTCCCTTCGGGCAGGGATACAAGGATATGTCTCCGCCGTCCAAGGAACTCTATAAGCTGCTGATGGAAGGCAGCATCAATCACGGCGGAAACCCTGTCCTCAAATGGATGGCGCAGAACGTGGTTATGCGCCAGGACCCAGCCGGAAATATCAAGCCGGACAAGGAAAAGTCGGTGGAAAAGATCGACGGAATTGTCGCCGTCATTATGGCGCTTGACCGATCGATACGAAATAAAAGCGATGCTAGCGTTTATGATGGGAGAGGGATTCTGTTTATTTAGTTCTTCGAAATAAGTTGACTCATAGTGGCGTCTGGTATTGCAATAAAGGAAGAATGCCGCCTACGTAAAGATTGATCTATCCGGGCGCTGGACAAAGAAAAAAGCACCGATTGCATTTGCGGTGCTGTGATTCTTGATTATGGCGTTAAACGTATTAAGCATTCATTTCTTTCTTAACAGTCTCCCATTCTTCTTTCAATATCTTTGCTGCTATTTCGTTAAAGGAAAAAAGGTGATTTGTGAAGTTCTCATTATACCCATCATTATCTGGATGAGAATATTCCATCAAGTCAAGAATATTTCTGATTGTCTTAAGGACATCTTTATGTAACTGATCCTTTTCTTCGTTAGGATTTAAAGAGAATTGTATATACGATGCCATCCATTGGATTTTTTTTATTTTCTCTATATCAGTGTTATTAAGGCCAATTTCTGGGCCTTTAATAAATCTGATGTATAAATGGTATTCGTTGCAGGCGGCACTAAAATCAGCAAACTGTTCTCTAAGCTTATGTATCCATTTCATTCTTTCTGAAGTTACGAAATCATTATAACTCTTCTTTTTTTGAATATCCATTTTTGCTTGTTCTGTATCTAGTTTTGACTTTTCAATCATTCTCTGATTGGTTTGAGTAAATTTTACACCATATAAGGCTAAGATCGGACTCAAAAAAGCCGCCAAGGTTAGAAATAGATCTTTGAACTGTCCCCAGTTAATTCCATTGATTATTTGAATTGCTGAATCCATCATAATACCTCTCTTCAAGATGAACCTATAGGATATAGGTGTTTTGGTTATTTATTTGGCTGTTACTTGAAAATTATAGCATGTTTTAGTGAATAAATCTTGTTATCAATGTACATTAAAATGCTCTTTGGGAGGTGACTCATGAAGATTCCTTTTATATCAAGACTTTTTCAAACAAGAGCCAGCCCACAAAACAGCTTCTGGGGCAGCTCCTACAGCTTTTTCTTCGGCGCAAGCTCCAGCGGCCAGACGGTCAATGAGCGAACGGCGCTGCAGACCACGGCGGTCTACGCCTGCGTCAGAATCCTGGCGGAAACCATCGCTTCTCTGCCGTTTCACACCTACAGATATACAACCAACGGCAAAGAAAAAGCCATGGACCATCAAATATACTATCTGCTCCACAGTGAGCCAAACCCGGAGATGACCTCATTCGTGTTTCGTGAAACACTGATGGGGCATCTTTTGTTATGGGGTAATGCTTATGCGCAGATCATCCGGGACGGGCGGGGCAGAGTGGTCAGCTTATACCCGTTGCTTCCAAACAAAATGCTGGTCAACCGGAACGATCAGGGAATTCTGTACTACCAGTATGAAAAGGATGGCCAGACATTTTTATTGCGCAATTACGAAGTCCTCCACATTCCAGGGCTTGGCTTTGACGGCCTTATCGGCTATTCACCGATCGCCATGGCCAAAAACGCCATCGGCATGGCAATCGCCACCGAAGAATACGGTGCCAAGTTCTTTGCCAACGGGGCTAATCCAGGCGGTGTCTTAGAGCATCCCGGCGTGGTCAAAGACCCGGCGCGAATCCGGGAAAGCTGGAACGCCGTGTATCAGGGAAGCAGCAACGCCCACCGGGTAGCGGTGCTGGAAGAAGGAATGAAGTTTCAAAGCATAGGCATACCGCCGGAACAAGCGCAGTTTTTAGAAACGCGCAAATTCCAAATCAACGAGATTGCCCGCATCTTTCGCATCCCGCCCCATATGATCGGCGATCTGGAGAAATCCAGCTTCTCCAATATCGAACAGCAGTCGCTGGAATTTGTAATGTATACTTTGGACCCGTGGGTGGTTCGCTGGGAAGAAGCCATACAGCGAGCCTTGTTCAGCGAAAGCGAAAAGCGGCAGTACTTCGTAAAATTCAACGTGGACGGGCTGCTCCGCGGCGACTACCAGAGCCGGATGAACGGCTATGCCGTAGGTAGGCAAAACGGCTGGCTTTCCAGCAACGACATCCGCGAACTGGAAAACCTCAACCGAATACCGGCAGAATTGGGCGGAGACTTGTATCTCATCAACGGCAACATGACTAAGCTGGCTGACGCGGGGGCATTTGCCCAAAAGAATGCAAAGGGAATGGAGGGAAGCAAATGAAGAAATTTTGGAACTGGGTAAAAAACGAGGACGGCCGCACCTTGTATTTTGACGGCTACATCGCACAAGACAGCTGGTTTGACGATGACATCACCCCGGAAAAATTCAAGGCCGAGCTTACTGCTTCTGCCGGTGACATCGCGGTTTGGCTCAATTCTCCAGGCGGCGATGTGTTTGCGGCCAGCCAGATCTACACCATGCTCAAGGAGTATGAAGGCAAGGTCACAATCAAGATTGACGGCATCGCAGCCAGTGCAGCATCGGTGATCGCTATGGCCGGCGATGAAATTGTGATGTCGCCGGTGGCCATGATGATGATCCACAATCCAGCCACGGTTGTCTTCGGTGAAGCGGCTGATCTCGCAAGCGGCATTAAGCTGCTGAACGAGGTCAAGGAAAGTATCATCAACGCCTATGAACAGCGGACCGGCCTGCCGCGCGGAAAAATTTCAAATATGATGGACGCGGAAACCTGGTTCAGCGCGCAAAAAGCGGTGGAACTGGGCTTTGCCGATAAAATCCTCTACGCGCCTGATGCACAGGATGCGGCAGAGGGTTTTATTTTTGACCGCCTAACCGTCACCAATGCTTTTTTGCGGAAGCTTCCCAGGGAAAAAGAGAAGCCGCAGGCTGCATTGGCAGGGACGCCGCACAAAGAACTGCTGACTAGACTTGAACTTTTGAAATAAAAAACAGGGAGGAACTCACTATGAATAAAATACTGGAATTGCGCGAGAAGCGCGCCAAGCTTTGGGACAGCACCAAAGCTTTTTTAGATTCCCGGCGAAATGAAAATGGTCTGCTGTCAGCCGAAGACACTGCTACCTATGAAAAGATGGAAGCCGATGTTGTGAGCTTGGGTAAAGAAATCGACCGCCTGGAGCGCCAAGCGGTGCTGGACCTCGAACTGTCCAAGCCTACCACCGCTGCCATTACGAACAAACCCAGCCAGCATCAGGAGACAGAGAAAACCGGCCGGGCGTCCGGCGAATACAAAGCGGCCTTTTGGAAGGCAATGAAGAACAAAAACAGCTTTGATGTGCAAAATGCCCTGCAAGTTGGAACCGACTCCGAAGGCGGTTACTTGGTGCCGGATGAATTTGAGCGCACCCTGGTGGAAACCCTGCAGGAAGAAAACATTTTCCGGCAACTGGCTACTATCATTACCACTTCATCGGGGGATCGTAAAATTCCGGTAGTCGCCACCAAGGGAACCGCTTCCTGGGTGGACGAAGAAGGCGCGATCCCCGAGTCGGACGATGCCTTTGGTCAGGTTTCCATAGGAGCCTACAAGTTGGCTACGATGATCAAGGTGTCGGAGGAGCTCTTAAACGACAGCGTGTTTAACCTGGAGCAGTATATCGCCAAGGAGTTTGGCCGGCGCATTGGAGCGAAAGAGGAGGAAGCCTTCTTTGTCGGCGACGGCACCGGAAAACCTACCGGCATTTTCAATACCACCGGCGGTGCCGGCGTGGGAATCACGACTGCTAGCGCTTCGGCCATCACTATTGACGAAATCATGGATCTGTTCTACTCGCTGAAATCGCCATACCGCAAGAATGCCGTATTCGTCACCAATGACGCGACCGTCAAGTCCATCCGCAAGCTGAAAGATGGAAACGGCCAGTACCTTTGGCAGCCTTCGGTGACCGCGGGCCAGCCGGATACCATCTTAAACCGTCCGCTGAAGACCTCCGCTTATGTTCCAGCCATCGCGGCGGCGGCAAAAACCATCGCCTTTGGCGATTTCAGCTACTACTGGGTGGCGGACCGCCAGGGCAGAGCCTTCCAGCGGCTTAACGAACTCTATGCGGCAACCGGGCAGGTCGGCTTCAAGGCCACTCAGCGTGTCGACGGCAAACTGCTTCTTGCCGAAGCTGTCAAAGTGCTCCAAATGAAAGCGTAGGTGAGAAGCGATGAGTAACGTCAAAAACTATACGGAGCAAGGCGGGGAGAGAACCGTAATTGGCGGCACCTTGGAGATTGTGGCAGGCGGGCAGGTGGTCGGCCTTTTTACGCCAGCCGCCTTTCAGGCTGACAGTACGGCTACTACCATAGCAGGGCTGGTGACGGACTTCAATTCGCTTCTGGCCAAGCTAAAAGCCGCGGGCCTCATGGAACCGACCAATGGCTGAGCCGCTGACACTGACGGAAATAAAGGAATACCTGCGCATTGACGGTGAGGAGGGAAATTCCCTTCTCACCGCCTTACTTTCGGCGGCGATATCTCACTCAGAAAACTATCTGCAAGCGCCGCTGCCGAGTGAAACGCCAACTCCCGTTAAACAAGCCTTGCTGATTTTAATCGGACATTTTTATGAACAGCGCGCGGGCGAGGATATTCCCAATGTGGTGTATGTCCTTCTTTCCCCATATCGCGCGCATCTCTGGTAGGTGATGATATGAACCCAGGAGAACTGAACTGCCGCTGCATCTTGCTGAAGGAAACTCAGGTGCCGGACGATCAGGGCGGCTATGAAACGATTTATATGACGCGAGCTACCGTTTGGGCTAAGGTCATGGCGTTGACCGCCAAGACGGTAGACCAATATGAGCAGCTAACACCTGAGATTTTACACCGCATCATTATTCGCTATCGCCGCGATGTGGCGGTGTCGGACCGGATTCAATACGGCGGCCGTATCTTTGAGCAGATCGGGCCGCCTATTGATGTGGAAGAAAAGCATGCGTTTTTAAGCCTGGAATGCCGGGAGGTAGTGGCCGATGCGGCTGGCAATTAGGGTAACCGGGATTGATCAATGCGTTTCCTTCGGCGACCTCATTTCTACCAATGTCAGCCAGGCGATTGAAAAAGAAACCGAGCTGGGGGCTAAAGAAGTTCGAAAGCGCGAGCGCTCGCTGGCTCCGGTCAAAAGCGGCCTTTTGCGCAAAAGTATCGTGAGCCGCAAAGGAAAGTACGGTATCTCTCGCATGGTCAGGGCTAAAGCGCCGCATGCGCCGCTGCAGGAATATGGCACTAAACGGGGCGTGAAGGGCAAGCATTTTGCCGAGCGGGCGCGCCGTGAGCTGATGCCGGGCATCCAAGAGAAGATCCGGACAGCGGTGCGAAATGAGGTGAGACGATGAAGCGATCCCCAGTGTCGCCGCTAAACAAGGCGCTCTTTGAGCGTTTAAAAAGTCATATGGCGGCTCCGGTTTATGACTATGTGCCGGCAGGCAAAAAAGCGCCCTATGTGGTGCTGACCGACACAACGGCAGAGAGCTGGAGCACCAAAACGGTATGCGGCGCGGATGTCATGGCCACCCTCAAAGTCTACAGCGAGTACCAGGGAGACAAGGAAGTGGCGGAGCTTTGCGATAGGGCTATTTCGGCGATACAAAGCGAGCCACTGATTTTAACCGACGAGTGGCAGGTCGGGCTTTCGAGCGTGGACAGCCATTCGGTGGAACGCCTGGAAACGCACCGCGAAGCTACGGTAACCTTCAAGTTTACGATTATTGATACTAAGGAGTGATGAAAGATGCCTTTGATTCCAAGCGATGGTGTGGATTTTCTGTTAAAAGTAAATACCGGAACAGCCGAAATCCCAATCTGGACGGTGATTGGCGGCCAGCGGGGCGCGACCTTGAGCCTGACAGCGGAACAGATCGATGCGTCCAATAAACAATCGGGAGCCTGGAAAACCAGCGTACCCGGCATGATGTCCTGGAGCATTGACGCCGATGCGGTGATGCTAACCGACGCATCAGGCCTGAGTATTGACGCGGGCCGTGCCAAGCTGCTCACGGTGTTTGCCAACCGCGAGCTGGTGCATGTGCGGTATGTCCGCAAGGATGGCTCGAAATTCCAAGGCTATGCGGCCATTACCGATTTGAGCGAGGAGTCTCCGCATGACGGGGTAGCGACATATAAAATTACCTTGGCCGGAGCGGGTGCGCCGGAAGAGGTAAACGGCACCAAACAGGTGGAAACGGCTGAGGTTATCGGTGCCATTACGACCGCCGGCAATGCCACCTTCACAGTGACTGCCGCCGGGATGACCGGCTCGCCAAAAGCCATCAGCGTAGCCGTGGCGCTCAATGATTCGGCGGCCGTAGTAGCGCAAAAAGGCAGAGAAGCTTTGGCTGCAGACAGCGCGGTGACAGCCAAATTCAGCGTGGGCGGCTATGGGGCTATCGTGGAACTGACAGCTTTGACCGCAGCGGCTAATGACAGCACTCTCAATATTGCCATTGCCAACGGAACATGCGCCGGTTTGACAGCGGCTCCGGTTTCAGCGAATACAACTCCGGGCGTTGCGCCCGCAGCATAACGGATGGGGTGTGCAGTTTGGACTGTGCACCCTGTTTTCTTGAAAAATGGAGGAATGAACGATGACAGGACCCGTGTTTATTACGATTGGCGGCAAGGAGCGCCGCCTTCGCTACGATATTAACTCAGCCGCCGAGATGGAAGAACTGATGGGAGGAAAATCCCTGCTCTATGTGATGAGCAATCCCATGGCGGCTGGCTTTTCGGCGATCCGCATTTTGCTCTGGGGCGGCTTAAAGCATGCGGAAAAAGGGATTACCTTGCAACGCGTGGGGCTAATGATGCAAGAATACATGGAAGCCGGCGGAAACTTCGGGGAACTGGCCGGCAAGATCGGGGAAGCCATCAAGGCCTCGAAGATCATGGGCGAAAGTCTGGCCGATGAAGAAGGAACGCAGGAGGAGAACGACGTGGGAAACGAGTGACCACCGTAGTCCAGTGGATCGAAAAGGCCGCGCCGGTGGCTTACGGCCCGTTGGGCTTAAAGCCATGGGAATTTGGACGGCTGACCTTCGGCGAGTTTTACGAGCTGGCGGAAGGCTATCACTGGCGAACCAGGCAGGAACAAATAATGACAGCGGGTTTTGTCGCTTCCATTATCAACACCTGCACGTCGCGCGAGCTAAAAAAGCCGGTTACGGTGGATATGCTACTTGGCCGGGAGCCAAAAGAAAAACAAAAAGTAACGCAAGATGAAGCCAAGAGGGCAATAAAAGACTTGCTGTCGAAAGTGGGGTGAGACTATGGCCGGGAACGCTTCGATGACGATTTTTATCGGCGGGGACAACAGCGACTTTTTAAAAAAATGGGAGAGTACCAAGCGCGCACTCCGCAAAGGGCTTGGCTCGGAAGCGATGGCAGCGTCGGAGAGCATTGCGACCGGCCTAGCCGCCGCGACCGCAGCTCTCGCCGCTTTCGGGGTTGCCAGCATCAAACTGGCAGGCGACATGGATGCCAGCCGCAAAGCCTTGACTACGCTGTTGGGCGATGCTAAGGCCGCGGAAAAAATGCTCGCCGATTTGGCAACCTTTGCGGCGGATACTCCTTTTGAACTGCCGGGGCTTTTAACTGCATCGAAAAAACTATTGGCCTTCGGCTTTGCGTCGCAAGACATCATTCCGATGCTGGCAGCAATCGGCGACGCGGCGGCCATGCTGGGCATCGGCGAGGAAGGCATTAGCCGTTTGACCAACGCTATTGGGCAGATGCAAGCCAAAGGGAAAGTGTCCGCCGAAGAGATGATGCAGCTAGCCGAAGCCGGAGTGCCGGCGTGGAAGTTCCTGGCGGACGCCATTGGAAAAGATATTCCCACAGCCATGAAAATGGCAGAGCAAGGGGCGATTGACAGCACTACCGGAATCAACGCGCTTTTAATGGGCATGCAGTCCAAATTCCAGGGCGGCATGGAAGCCATGAGCAAGACCATCCCCGGACTCATGTCGACTATCAAGGATAATGTGAGCATGGTCATGGTGGAAATCGGCGACAGCATCGCGAAAAACCTAAACCTAGTGGAAAAGCTGCAAGGTGTTGCCGACTGGCTGTCGCAATTTGCCGCGGCGGTGAAGGCGCTCGGGTTGAAAGAAGCGTTGCAAGGCATGATTCCGCCGGAAGTAATCGCTTCGGTGTTCGTCCTTTCCGGAGCACTTTTAGGCGCGGCGGTTCCGGCAATGGTGGCGCTTGGAATCGCGACTTGGACGGCGCTCGCACCGCTTCTGTCTTTCATCGCGATTGGCGCGGCGGTTGGCTTGCTGGCCTACGAGATTTGGGTCAACTGGGAGCCGCTGTCCGAGCTTTTCAGCACTTTGTGGAGTACGGTTACGGACATTTTTACTGATGCTTGGAACGCGATTACCAATGTCGTAGACAATGCTGTGACCACAGTGACTACAGCTATTTCTGACGCTTGGAATGCCATCGTAAGTTTCACGGTTGGCATCTGGAACAGCATTGTAACGACCTTATCCGAAGCGTGGAATTGGATCACCGTTCTTGTTGAAGATGCTCTGAGTTCGGTGGCCCAGTTTATTGGCGATGGCTGGAACGCAGCGGGCGAAGCCACCTCCAGTGTATGGAATGGCATTGTGGATTTCATCGACGGCGCTTGGGCCAGCATTAAAGAGTTGGTTGCACAGGGAATCAACTGGATTGTAGACAAACTCAGTCCGTTGAAAAGCTTTTTTGCCCAGTTTATTCCCGATTCGGTGGGGAATTGGTTTAACAAGGTCACTGAAGGAATCGGCAAAATAGGCGCGGTGGCGGGAAAGTTCAGCTTTGGCTTTAGCCGCAAGGATATATCCGCTCTACTCCCTCAGATGACGAAGCCTAACACCAAGTTCACAGGCCTAACTAATGCTACCCCAGCAACCGCTTCTCCAACTACAGGCGGAGGAGCTGATAAAGAATACGAAAAACTCCAGAAAAAAGCGGAGCAAGCGAGTAAGGCAATTGAAAAAGAATGGCTGCAGCTTACCGCTACCCAGATGGACGCCCTCGAAGCATGGTATGCCGATGAACTGGACACCTTGAACGAATCTAAGGATGCCAATGAAAACTATGAGAGGGATGTCCTGTGTCTTAATGAGATTTACACCGCGAAAAAGAAAAAGATTCTGCTCGATGAGCAAAAAGAAAACAACCGGATTGCCGATCAGGCGAGTGACCTAGCCCGGAGTCTTTCCGATAAGCTAGGCGGGCTTGGCTTGACTGGCGTCGATAAGCAGAAGTTTGACATCGCAACCGATGCGACGCGGCAAATAGATGAAGTGCGGAAAAAATACAGAGATCTTGCCCTGGAGTATTCCGCCAGCACAGCCGATCAGCAGGACCAGTTCCGCAAAGCGTGGGAAACCAATGGAATCCAGTTTTCTATCACAGAAATCGGCATGGTAGATTTTTGCCGCCAGGCGGCTGCCGAACAGGTCGCCATTGAAGCTGAGAAAAGCAAAAAAATTAAAGATCTGCACTATGACCGCGTCAAGTTTCAGGAGGAACTGGACCGGGCGCGCGCGGATGGAGACGTAGCCAAATTCCAGCAGCTTCTAACTACCGAGCAGGCGATGTTCGCACAAGACTTGGCAGGAAAACAGCAATACATTGACACGTATTATGAAGTTTGGAAGGGGTCTCATAAATCCTCCATGGAAATTATGGCTCAGCAAATGGCCGGTACTTATGACGGCCTGAAAGGCTTTTTCTCAGACATTCTTACTGGTACAAAGTCCATAGGCGAAGCCTGGCAAGCCCTAGGCAAAAGCATAATGAAAATCATTGCAGATATGGCGGCACAGTGGCTGGCTAGCCAAATTACCATGTCTTTGTTTCCCGCACTGGCGCCTGCAAAATCGCGAGGCGGGATATCCGGAATTCCCGGACAATATGCTGCCGGCGGTAACTACTCCGGTGGTCTTGCTTTAGTAGGGGAAAAGGGGCCAGAATTGATTAACTTTAATCGCGGTGGATATGTGTTTACTGCGGCTGAAACAAAGAAAATGTTAAGTCAAAGCGCCGATTCAAGAACGAGCCGACCTATGGTCATTACTATGAACATCACGACACCGGATGCGGCCAGTTTCCGCCGCAGTCAGTCGCAAATTTTGGCAGAAGCAAATGCTGCTTTGGCTATGGGAAGGAGAAATCTCTAACATGCAAGCTTTTCACGAAGTGCAGTTCCCGCCGGATATTTCTTATGGAGTAACTGGGGGGCCGGAGTATTCTACCGATGTTGTTATTACTGGTTCGGGCTATGAGCAGCGTAATATCAATTGGTCTCAGGCAAGGTGTAAGTACCAAGCCGCTCATGGTGTGAAAAATGAAGATCAAATGAGACGGTTACTGGCCTTCTTTCGGGCTCGACGAGGCAAGGCATATGGTTTTCGTTTCAAAGATTGGCTCGACTTTAGGGGAAAAGGAGAATATATCGGTACAGGCGATGGCAAAAAGACAACATTTCAACTGAGTAAAACCTATATAGACGATGGTGGATATACCGATGTACGTAAAATCAGAAAACCAGTCGTTGAAACAGTGAAAGTGTATCTTGCTGGTATTGAGCAGCAAGCCAATTGGTCGGTAAATTTCACTAATGGCGTCATTACTTTTGTCTCGGCACCGGCTCAAGATGCTGTTATTACTGCTGATTTCGAGTTTGACGTGCCCGTTCGATTTGATACCGACCATTGTCCTCAGTCTATCAAAGACTGGAATATTTACGGCTGGGATAATATCCCCCTCATAGAAATACGTGTTTAGGGAAAAAAAATATGGCCATCATTGTCTATAACGGCACGGTTACAACAGGAGGGACAGATGGAAAACCAGTAACACAAGATAATCCCATTGTTGTTTCTGCAGATAGAGGCACGGTATCTGAAGCTCTGAATCTTGCGCTGCGTGCCACAGGTCCCTTTCATTTCTTATGCAATATTAAAGTTACAGGAAAAGATGCTGAGGCTGTGCAGTTATCACTCGACGGCGTTACATGGTCTCAAAATTTATTTATCCAGCAGGCGGACACAGTCAACCGTCTGTTTTTTTTACGGACAGTAGTCGGCGATGAGGAAGATTATGGTGATAACACTACCGTATCGCTCAAGCTAGACTACTATCAACCGGTTTAGGGGTGATAGTTTGGGATTGAAATTTTATATTAATGGAACCGTTGGTGCCAAAGATGGTACATTAGTGTCTAGTGGCAGTATGACGTCTCCTATTGTCTTTGACGGCATGTATCCGGGAGCAAGCGGATCACAAGTCTCAAAAACTATTTTTATTCGCGCCGACGACGGTGAGACTTGGCGTGATGTCAACGTGCAGTTTAAGGGAAGCACTTCTGCCCGTTTCGAATATTCTTCTCCCTCATCCGGCTTTGTTACTAATTATGACACGAACACACCACAAGTCATACTATTTCTTCCTAAGGTTACTTCAAATAATATTTCGTTCGTGGTAACCGCTAAATCTCTTTCCAGTGAATCTACATCACCCGACACTTCCGTATCTTTAGTCGCTTGGGGGTGGCAAAGCTAATGGCGCATTTACGCTTGTATAAAAGGGGAACTCCGGGACTAACAGATGGTATTGAGCTGATACCGGGGACAGATATGATTGATGCGAGTGGCCTTTATCCTAGAATACCGTCAGGACATGTAAGTGCAGCGGTTATGTCCTTATGCTTACGATGTGATCCTGGCTTCAAAGCAACGAGTGTGACTATTTCAGCTGTTTCTCCAGGCATATCAGGTGTATATGGTAATGTTTACGGGCCAATTACTACGGTAGCTCAGTGGGAAAGCCTTTCGAGCATGAGTAATATTGTAAACTGGGGTTGCAGTATTTCGACTGTGTTAAATGTTAATATCATGTTTTTGCTTGCAGTCTATGCCTATTCTGGATACCCTGCCATAAATCAAGCTGGGAATCTCTTAAATATCTCCTTTACCGAGGCCGCGCTATAAATGGCTACTACCCTAATCTGGCAGGCCCAGTTTAAAACGTATGGGAATAACACTACTGAGTATTTGGCGGATACTAAACGCATTTGGACTCCGGGAGGATTGACTTGGCAAGCTCAGTATCGAACAAACGCAAACAATCAGACTGAATTCATAGCCGATATGCAGAGAAACTGGATTCCAGGCGGATTGATATGGCAAGCGCAGTATAGAACGTATGGTAATAACCAAACGGAGTATTCAGCGGATATCCAGAGAATCTGGGTCCCGGGTGGATTAACGTGGCAAGCTCAGTTTAAGACGTATGGTAATAGTAACAGTGAAAGTATTGGCGACATATTCCGCATTGTAGGCGTTACGCTTATTTATCGTACCGATATTGCTCCGCTAATTCGAAGAGTGAATCAGCCTCCTGGAGTACCTTGGTTACAAGAAGAAGTAACAACAGCGGCATGGTGCTGGAAGCTTTCGCTTAGGGACGGGACGGTATTTGGGTTTACCAATCATGATGAAGATATCACCTTAGGCGGTGTAACGTACGAAGCATCCACCGGCTTTGTCCCAACTGCTGTGGAAACCTCAAATAACATGGCAGTAGATAATCTGGAAGTCGAGGGCTTTTTAGACAGTAGCCGAATTCAGGCGGAGGATATTGCTACAGGGCGATTCGATTTTGCTAAAGTTGAAGTCTTTTTGTGCAACTGGAGGAATACCAAAGATCCTTTATTAGTTGTCCGTAAAGGAACAACAGGACAAATAAAAACCGGCAAGTACGGATTCCAGGCAGAAGTTCGGGGATTGCTTGAGGCCTATCAACAATCAGCAGGTACAGTGTATCAGAAAAGCTGCCGGGCAAAGCTTGGCGATTTTCAATGTAAAATTGAGCTTAGCCTATTAACTACATTTGGACAGGTAATGCAGGTAAACCAGAATGGAACAATTCAGACTAATCTTTCTCAGTCTAAGGGTTATTTCGACTACGGAGTAATGACTTTTAATACGGGTGGCAATAGCGGGTGTCAGTATGAAGTAAAGACCTTTGAAGATGGATTACTAACGCTTTTCCTGCCAGCCACTTTTAGCGTAGCGATAGGGGATACCTTTTCTATAACGCCCGGATGTGATGGTAACTTTTCAACTTGTCGGAAAAAGTTTAATAATGGGATGAATTTCAGAGGAGAGCCGCATATACCGGGCAATGATTATCAATCGGCATATCCGGGACAAGGCTCCAGTAATACCGTTTCAGAAGGCAGTAATCTTAGACGTGGATAGGAGGGAATCGGCAGTGACGCGTGGAGAAATAGTAGAGGAGGCTCGTTCCTGGATTGGTACAAGGTGGGTTCATCAGGCCTGCCTAAAGAATGTAGCCGCGGATTGTGTTGGATTAATACGAGGGGTTTATGAACGCATTACCGGTCAAGCGGTGAAGGTAGTAATTGATTATCCGGCTACCTGGCATTTATTTAAGGCGGAGGAACGCTTATACAATGAAGTAAAAAATTATCTAGCAGAAATTCCTGTAGAAGAAGCGCGTCCTGGTGATGTGCTTCTTTTTGGTTTTGGAAAAGGTCCAGCGCATCATGCAGGTATTTTAGCAACATCACATACGTTTATTCATTCATGGGCCGACGTAGGAAAAGTATCGGAAACCAGGCTGGATGAGTTTTGGACAAAAAATATCCGGGCCGCTTTTCGGTATCCTGGAGTTCTTGACTAATGGCTACGCTCATTTTAGGAACTATAGCGAAGAACGCTGGCTGGAATGCGTTTTGGTCTGGAGTAGCCGCTATGGCCGGCAGTGTCATTGACCAATCCTTATTTGCTCCTAACGTTAGCAGAGAAGGACCGAGATTAGATGACCTCAGACTGCAAACTTCAACGTTCGGTGCTAGCATACCTAAGATTTACGGAACGGTCAGAACAGAGTGCAATGTAATTTGGGGGACAAATTATGTTGAGCACGTTACAACAGAAAAACAAGGAGGCGGGAAGGGTGGCGGAGGCGGGTCGGTTACCACAACCAGCTATTCCTATTCTGTGTCCTTTGCGGTTGGACTCTGTCAGGGGCCGATTAGCGGTATTGGCAGAGTGTGGGCAGACGGTAAGTTAATTGATTTAGCAAAACATGACTATACCCTCTACTATGGTACGGAAGCACAGACTCCCGACCCTTATATGGAAGGTATCGAGGGAGTGGGCATGGTTCCGGCATACCGTGGACTAGCCTACATCGTATTCAAGAATTTCTTTGTTACAGACTACGGAAATCGGATACCTAACCTGTCCTTTGAGGTGATGCATTCCACTACCGAGCTTAAAAACATTGTAGAAGAGATTAGCGTTAATGCTGGATTAGATTTATCCGAGATAGACGTATCGAGTATGGCAGATATCCATGTTCCGGGCTACAAAACGAGTGGCGAAAAGTCTCGCAGAAGCCAAATCGAGCAATTACAGCTGTTATATGTATTTGACGGGGTAGAGAGAAACGGCAAAGTAGTATTTAAGCAGCGGGATTTTACGAAAGTGTTACCGATCAGCTTAGATTCGATAGGCGCTTATGAAAACTCTCCGTCCTCTGAAGCCTATACTGCTACTCGCATGGATGAGAGAGAACTGCCGGTCCGTCTTACCATCAAATATTTGTCTGCAGATAAGGAGTATCAGCAAGGGGTGATGTCTGCCTTTCGCCAGTTAACACTGAGCCGAAATGAGAAATCACTAGACACCGAATTTGTTTTAACTGATTCGCAGGCGAAAACTCTGGCAGATACTCGTCTCTATGAAGCGTGGGTTGGCAGAACCAAATATGAGTTTTCGCTTGGATCACAATATGCTCACATACTTCCCGGTGATATTTTGGAACTGAATCTGGCCAACGAACGTAAGGCTCTAATCGTTGTTAGCAAAGTCTCATATGGCAAGCCAGGAATCATAAAGATTCAGGCAGAGTCGACTTATGCTAGTACGTATACTCTTGTAACTCGGAACGTCGATCCTGAACCGCAGCTCCAGACGGCAGAACCAGCAACCGAAATTACTACTGAGTTCTTAGATATACCTCGTTTGCCGGGGGATAACAGCCAGACCGATGATACGATTTACGTTGCTTCAACAGCTAGTGTTTATTACGGAGCCAGTGTATTCCGCTCAAACGATGGAGGCCTGACCTATTCCTTAAACCTGTATCGAACACCACAAGCCTATATGGGGGTCACTACGACTGCTTTAGCAAGTGGACCAACTGTTTATTGGGATAACGCTAATACATTAGATGTAGTTATGAGCTATGGAAGTTTAGAAAGCCGACCAGTTCTGGATGTACTAAACGGATTTAATGCCGCGCTAGTGGGCGATGAAATTATTCAGTTTACTACTGCCCTACTGATTGCGCCCAACACCTATCGAATATCGGTTTTGCTAAGAGGAAGGCTTGGTACTGAACACAAAGCAGCGTCCCATGTGGCGGGCGAGAGATTTGTTTTGTTGTCATTGTCTATGCTCGGCAGGCTCACAGTGCCTTCTTCGGACTGGTTTCAGAGTCGATTGTTCCGCGTTGGGCCTTCGACACTTCCAATGACAAACCATTTATATCAGGATAAACACTTTACTTCCCAGGGAATTATGGCTCTTCCTTTATCGCCTTGTCACATAACTGGTTCTAGAGATGACAGTGGAAACCTCACTATTTCCTGGATTCGTCGTACACGTGGAGACGGTAGCTGGAAGGAACTGGTTGATGTTCCGCTAAGTGAGAAAAGTGAGATGTACGAAATCGATGTGGTAAGTGAAGGAACTGTTAAAAGAACCTTACGGACTGTATCGTCGTTTGTTATCTATTCAGCAGATGAGCAAATAGCCGATTTTGGTAGTGTGCAAAGTCTGATAAAGGTCCGGATTTATCAGATGAGCGAATCGAGAGGGCGAGGAACCGTGAGGGAGGAGATAATTTGAGCGACAATACACCAAGATTGATATTACCTTATATTGTGCAAAGCCAGGCGCAGAAGGAAGTCACACATGCTATGGGACTCAACCGCCTAGATGCATTTACTCAAACGGCAGTAGAAACTACCTCACTTACGGCCCCGCCTGTTGGTATAGAGGGGAACCTGTATATTGTAGGAATAGGAGCAACTGGAGCTTGGGCTGCGAAAGATAAGCAACTAGCTCAGTTTATTGGTGGGAGTTGGGTTTTCTATACACCTTTTGAAGGTATGAGGGTTTGGGATAAACAAACAGCGCAACCACTTGTCTATAAAGGTTCAATCTGGCAAAATGAATTTTCAGCCGCAAATAGAATCGGTTTCTTCGGCGCAACACCTATCGTTAAAGCGATAGTATCTTTCGGGAATATGGATAATGAAATCGGCGGCCTTACTGTCAGTGCATCCTATTCGCAGGTGGAGGTGCAGGCGCTGCGGGATAAATGCGAGGAACTGGCTGATGATGTGCGAGCGCTAAAAGCGGCGCTGAGCAGCTATGGCTTGGTATAAAAAGGAGGATGAGAAATGATTGAGTATACTCAAATAGAGCTGCGCATCATGGCTTTGTTTTCAGCCATAGGCGCAGCGTTTTCCTTTCTTGTCGGCGGTGTCGACAAGTTGATTACGGCACTTCTTATTTTTGTTGTGATTGATTATGTGACCGGGTTGATCGCTGCGTGGAAGACGGCAACGCTTGACAGCAAAAAGGGCTTTGAAGGGATAAAACGCAAAATCGTTATGCTGGTGATCGTTATTATGGCTCACTGGATTGATGCGAGCATCTTTGGCAGCAGCACCTGCCGGTCCATGGTGATCTTTGCGTATCTGGGCAATGAAGGCTTGAGCATTATTGAAAACTTGGACCGTATGGGGTATAGCGAATATATTCCCGTTTTTATCCGGGAGAAGCTGGTGCAGTTAAGAAGTGAAAAGGAGTCTCTCCGAAAAGAACCATAGCCGGTCGGCTAATAAGGTGTTTATCTGCATATTGCATTTGCTTTCTGCATAAAAAGGTGATAAAATTATGCAGAAAGCAAAACGGTGAGGCAGGTGATTGAGTGAGAACCTTTGATTACGGAACAATAAAGCAAGAGCTTTTTACACCGGAAATAGTTAATCTTCTTTCCGCCATACATGAGTATAAAGGTAAGCAGGAGCTGTTCATCGAAGCGCAGCCAGACATACTGAAAGCCATGCTGGAGGTTGCGAAGATACAAAGTACAGGAGCTTCAAACCGGATCGAGGGAATCTACACATCCGAAGCACGCTTAACGGAACTGGTTAAAAACAAGGCTGAGCCAAGAAACCGGAACGAGCAGGAAATTGCCGGCTATCGGGAAGTGCTTAATACCATTCATGAAAGCTACGAATATATTGTTCCTCGCTCCAGCGTAATTTTGCAGTTGCACAGGGATCTTTACTCCTATAATCCAACTTCAATGGGCGGGCGCTATAAGAGTGCGGACAACCTTATCGAAGAAGTGGACAGCTTAGGACAGCGCAGAGTCCGGTTTCAGCCCCTCCCGGCTTATGCAACGCCGGAAGCAATGGATAGCTTATCTAATACATTTTTGAAGTCCTTGGATGCAAGCAAGGTTGACCCGCTATTACTCATCTCCATGTTCATTTTGGATTTTCTCTGCATTCATCCTTTCAGTGACGGAAACGGACGGATGAGCAGGCTGTTGACGCTTTTACTGCTTTACCGGGAAGGATATATAGTCGGAAAATACATCAGCTTTGAGATGATTATTGAAAAGACGAAGGAAGCGTATTACGACGCTTTGGAGCAGAGCTCCCAAGGTTGGCACGAGGAGAAGAACAGCTATGTTCCCTTCGTAAAGTACTACCTTGGCATTGTATTGAATGTCTATAAGGAATTTGAAAGCCGAGTGGAATATATTCGCGCCAAAGGAGTAACGAAAGCTGACCGAATCAGAAATATTTTTGCGGGCAGGGTCGGCAAAATTACCAAGGCTGAACTTTCCGCGCTATGTCCGGATATTAGTGTGACGACGATTGAAAAAGCGTTGTCTGATTTATTGAAGGAAGAGTGTATTCTCAAGGTAGGGACCGGACGCACAACCGCTTATATTCGGAATCAGGAGGAATAAAGAATCTGCATATTGAAATTGATTTCTGCATATTTTGATGGGCTGATGATGCAGAAAAAATTATTAGTAAGGAACTTCAAACATGAGGTTCCTTTTTTGTTACTCATTTTTATAACAGAAACAAGTGATCATAACCAAAGTTGAATTTGAAGAGGGAGAGGTTAAAGATGAGAATAGTCATTGATCCGGGCCATGCGGGCCGAAACATTGATCCCGGCGCAGTTCATGCGGCAACAGGCTTGCAGGAGGCGGATGTCGCGCTGATAATTTCGCGGCAAGTAGCAAGATATCTGCTTAATGTAGGGTATGCGGTGAAACTAACTCGAACCGAATGGGAACAAGAAGAAACGGATGATCTAAGCTATCGGACAGTTCTGGCGAATGACTGGGGCGCCGATATTTTTATTTCTCTTCATTGCAATAGCGCGGCGAATCAGAGCGCGGAAGGCTATGAGGTTTGGACTTCGCCGGGAAATACACTCGGTGACAAGCTTGCCACATGCATATATGGGCAAATTGCCGCCGAGTTTCCCAACCGGGCAGGAAGGACGGATTACTCTGACGGTGATCCCGATAAGGAGTCGCGCTTCTATGTATTGGTCTATACCGACGCGCCTGCCTGCTTGGTGGAAATGGCGTTTATTTCAAATGATGAGGAAGCGGCCTTGTTGGCAAACGCCGCGTGGCGGGACCAGTATGCGAGGGCAATTGCGCGGGGAGTGACTGATTACACAGCGACGCTGGGGGGATGAGGCATGATCCAGGTATTCCAAACTTGGGGAGCAGCCTTTAAGCAAAATAAGTGGCTGATAATGCTCGTTGTTTTCTTCCTATTCATAAGCGCAATGCTTATCTGGCTTTGGCAGCGTGTCCAACAAGCAGAGGAAAAGAACCGACAGGCCGTTGTGCTGCAGCAGGAGCAGCTTGAGAAGACTCAGGCGTTAAGCAAAGCGCTTCATATCTCACAGATGAACGCTAAGGAACTGCAGGCGGCTTATGACAAACTGAAAACTAAGCCGCCTGCTGCCAGTTTTACCGTAAAAGCGCCTTCGTTAGAGGTTGCGGCTGAACAGGTGGCGGAGCGGATCAACAAGCAGGATGCCGCCTTGCCGCCTGCCGCGCTGGAAAAGACCGACCGGACGGCTGTGGTCAAAAACGATAAGGACTACAAGGTGGACGTGTTGAAAATTAATCTGGACAAAGCTTGGGAACTTTCAACAGGGGTAGGCAGCCACCGCGGCGACGCCTATATTCCGCTCGGCGTGCAGCGAAACTACGCTCCGAATAAAGCCATGGCGGTGGAAGCGCATCTGGTGCCGGAGGATTTGGCGAGGGGAAAAATAAAGACCTCCGGCTGGGAGGTCAGGCAGGTTTGGCGGTTTTAAAGTGAAAATATCTTTTGGGTTTAGCCCAGATATCGCTTGCTATTTATAAACACGGAGCTATACTGGTGTCAGGTGGAAATAAAAAAGTCGCCGCGACCTGGAAGTGTTCCCGCACTCCCAAGCTCGCGCAGGTGAGTAAGCACCTACACGTAACAGCCAAGCTGTCCACGACGACAATTTTATTATACAGCGCGCCCTTCTTTTCAACAAGCAAGGAAACGCCTTTTCTGTGTAATGAAAATGGTCAGGCTCGGGCAGGGGCTGAGCGGCTGCATGCGGAAAAACCGACGAAAGCCAAGGAGAACTACAATGGCGGGCTACGCCGGCCGGTCCTTGGAGTACGTCGGACAACTAAGCCTTTCAGCGCATGTGTAGGTCGATAGAGGCCTGGCGTGCGCTTTTTGATTTCCCCCGCAAAACAGGCTCCGTCCGTTTCTTTTCCGCCATTGAAGCGGCGGAGGCTTCGGCGCGGCCTGAATATCAGGGGAGGTGGCTGACCGATGCCAGAGAAGACAAGGCTAAACCGTAGGCTGTCCGTCTATTATCTTTACCAGAACAACAAGCCGGTGCCGATTATCCGGCTGCAGGGAAAATGGCTCCGGAGGCTTGGCTTTGAGCCGGGCGGCAAGATTACAGTGGTTGCAAGAAAAGGCCTGTTGCTTGTCAGGCTTATTCCCGATGCCGAAGCATAGGCACAGGCTAACAAAAATGAACAACAATCAAGACCTTCGGCTGGGGACTATTGGCTAAGTGGGTATTATGTTTGCTCCTGGTTTACCAAGCCGGCCAATTCGTGCCAATAGCCAGGCTCCCAATACCGCCTCGCCGCTCCCGAAGTCGAGGGCGCTACAAGAATAGCGGCAGGATTGTCCTTCATGAGGCAAGGGCCATAGCTGATCTGGGAGGTTTTTCGCCTGCGCTGGTCTTGCCGGCTGAAAAATAAGGCGGCCGCGCTTTGCCGTTGAAACAAATGACTTGGGGGCGAAAAAGGGCCAGCTTTTGCACAAAAGCTTCCAAGTCATATTCTTTTTGCGCGATTTTCGCGTCCACGCCGGCCGCTTTTTTTGCGATGTCTGTCAATCCAATGCCATAGCTTAGCAATCCAGATACTCTGAAGTGTGCAGCAGGCGGTCTGTCAAGCCGGTTTCATGAAGTATCCTCCAAAATCTGTTGTTTTCGCCTGCATAATAAGAGCCAAGCTTGGCGGAATGTTCGGCAGCAGCTGTTCCGCAAATAACAAGCTTCAGATTGGGACGCAAGACGTCTGGCAGAATGTCGCTGGTTGGCATGTGCTCATCACCTCTAGCCTTGATTATTCTTGGCTGGAGTTGACTTTCCTCTATTTTAGTTGACTTTACGGTACTTTAGAGTGATGTATAGGTATGGAATTTGATAGAAAGGAGCAGGCTTATGCGGGTCAGAATCATTGAACCAGTGAGTTGGGTGCAGCTAAAACGCAAACGGGTCTGTGCTTATGCCAGGGTATCTTCTGGCAGCGAAGCCCAAGGCGAGTCGCTGGAAAACCAAACCACCTATTATCGGAAGCTGATTGCAGCCAATCCGGAATATGAATATGTTGACATTTTTGCAGACTATGGAACCACCGGCACCAAGGAAGCGCGGCCGGAGTTTCAAAGGATGCTGGCTTTGGCGAGAACAAGGGAAATTGACTTAATTCTAACGAAATCCATCTCCCGTTTTGCCCGCAACACAACGCTGGTGCTGGAGACGGTCAGGGAGTTAAAGGAACTGGGGGTAGAAGTCGTTTTTGAAAAAGACAATATTTCGACCTTTACGAGGGACGGCGAGCTGATGCTTACCGTCCTCTCTTCTTTTGCCCAGGAAGAAAGCAAAAGCGCCAGTGAAAATCTCAAGTGGCGGTATCGGCGAAAATTTGAGCAAGGGGAACTGGCCCTCAATGTCACCCGGTTTTTGGGCTATGACAAAAACAAGCACGGCGAATTGGTGATCAACCCAATTCAAGCCAAAGTGGTCGAGCGTATTTTCGCCGACTATGTCAGCGGCAAGGGAAGCTTTGTCATTGCCAGAGAACTGAACGCCGCAGGGGTTAGGACAGTGGCAGGAGGCAAGTGGCACTCCGGCACTGTGCTGAATATCCTCAAAAACGAAAAATACAAGGGCGATGCCAAGCTGCAAAAGACCTACAGCAAGGACCATCTCAGCAAAAAGAAGTGCGTCAATCACGGCGAGGTCGAAAGCTTCTATATCGAGAATAACCATCCGCCAATCGTAAGCAGAGAAATCTGGGATGAAACACAAAGACTGATTATTTTGCGCGCTAAGGCCAAGGGCAATGTAGAAGAAACCAAAAACAAGTACCAAAACCGCTATCCGCTGACGGGGATGCTGCTGTGCAGCAAGTGCGGGGCGCCTTTGCGCCGGAGAACTTGGAACAGCAAATATTGCTGTAAAAAAGTGGTGTGGCAATGCAGCACCTATATTAAAAACGGTAAAAACGCCTGCCAGGGCACAACGATTGAAGATGATGAGATTGGCAGAGTGAATATACAAACCGAAACCGTGGTCGAGGAGGTTATGACAAATGGCAAAAAACATTACCGTTATACCAGCCAAGGCGAACCGGACAAGCCTTGCGGAAAACCTAGAGCTACAGAAAAAACGTGTAGCCGCGTACTGCCGGGTATCGACCGATCAGGAAGAGCAGTTATCAAGCTACGAAGCCCAGGTTAACTACTACACGAACTATATCGAAAAACATCCGGATTATAAATTTGCCGGCATTTATGCCGATGAGGGCATCAGCGGCACCACCACCAAAAAGCGCGAGCAGTTTAACAGGATGATTGAAGACTGCAAAGCTGGAAAAATCGATAGGATCATCACGAAATCCATCTCGCGGTTTGCCAGAAACACATTGGATACCTTGACCTATGTTCGGATGCTCAAAGAGTTAGGGATCGAAGTGTTTTTCGAGAAGGAAAATATAAGAACCCTTGACAGCAAGGGAGAGGTGCTTTTATCCATTTTAAGTTCACTTGCGCAAGACGAGTCGCGATCAATCTCGGAAAACTCGACCTGGGGCATCCGACGGCGTTTTGAGCAGGGCAAGCTGCATGTTAATCACACCAAGTTTTTGGGATATGACAAAGATAAAAACGGCAACCTCGTTGTCAATGAAAAGCAGGCTAAAATCGTCAGACGCATTTACACAGAATTCCTTGACGGCAAAGGAGCCAACCGGATCGCGAGAGACTTGGAGTTGGGCGGCGTAGCAAACTGGAATGGCAAGGCCAAATGGTATGAAGGCAGCATCCGGAAAATGCTTACCAATGAGAAATATAAGGGCGACGCGCTGCTACAGAAAACCTACACTGTTGATTTCTTGAGCAAAAAACGGGCAGACAACAATGGCCAGGTGCCGCAGTATTATGTGGAAGATAGCCATCCAGCAATTATTGACAAAGAAATGTGGGAAGCGGTGCAGCTTGAGATGGAGCGCAGGCGGAATTTTGCTCTGCAGTATGGCATTCAGAAGCTTGAGTACGCGACAACGGACAATCCTTTTGCGGGTAGAGTCATCTGCGGCTCCTGCGGTCAGGTTTTTGGCAGGAAGGTTTGGAACTCAACTGATGACCGGTTCAGGCGGATTATCTGGCGCTGCAACGGCAAATATCCGGCGAAGGGCGAAAAGGGCTGTGAAAGCAGGCATATCGATGATGTGGTTTTATATCAGGCTTTCGTTGATGTATTTAATACGCTGGTCGAAAACAAAGAGTATTTTCTCGGTAAATGGAAAAAACTGCGGGGAAGTGACAATCCGCTTCAACGCTACAAAGCAAAACAGTTTTCCAAAATCATTGTTGAGGCAGGGCGGATCAGTAAATTTGATATTGACCTCTATTTTGCCCTGACGGAAAAAATAGAGGTATTTGGCGAGGGCAGATTGGGTGTCAGTTTGCTTGACGGTACAGAACTCGAATGCCTAATTGAATAGAAGCAAAAAAAGGCCAGTTGGGGTTAGATTTATCACCTTGACCGGCTTTTTTGTCATATTTAAACAGATTTATGGAATATTTTGTAGATGATTATTTGTGTGAATTGTATAATGAAGTTAATATTGGAAATAGTCGGAGGTGAGAAAGTGGACAAGTACTCGGATGATGAAATAAGGAGTTGCAAGAAAATCACATTACAAATCGCGGCGGGCTATTTGGGGATTTCTCCCTTAGCGGTGGGCCTTGGCATGAGAAATGATTTGTTGCCGATAGGTTTTGCCATTAAACATGAGGATCGATATTCTGAAAGCTGGGGCTATCATATTATTGATGAGCGGCTGATAGCATATAAGCATGGGAAAATAACGAACATTCAGGTGCAAAACATTGAGAAAAACCTGGAAACGATTATTTCTAAGTTTGAGGAGATGAAAAAAGACCTGCTTTTTATATTAAGCGAAAGCGCGGAGTAGGCGATATACGACTTTTTGAATACGCGTTTTCGCTTTCATGGGATAATGACTACGTGCATGGCGATTTGCAGCAGTACCTACACTCCATACTGGACAAAAGGGGGAAGGATATTGACTGAGGAGCAAGCTTCTAAAATAACCAGAGAGCAGCTTTATAATGAAATTTGGGAAATATCTGTAGCCGGCGTCGCGAAAAAGTATAACGCTAACTATAATGATCTGTTGAAATTGTGCAAAGAAGCAGATGTTCCGGTTCCTCCCTCGGGATACTGGGTGAAATTACAGTATGGAAAGCCAGTTGTGCAGCTGCCGCTCCCGGAATCCACTATCGCTGAAGTAACGCTTCCTGGCAACGACAAGCCGAAACGCATACGCAAGGCTGTTGCAGAAAAAAGTGTTGAAAAAGCTTTGAATCATGAAGACGCGCCGGAAAAAACGCCGGAAGATGACAGTGGCAACAACTCTGGCGATGAAACTGGGGATAATTTTGACGATGCTGAAGACGATTATGTTTCTTATTGGGGTGTGAGCGGCAAGCACAATACCTATAAACGAGAAAAATTGTACAAAGAGGTTTGGGCCAACCCGGTTGTTAAAGTTGCTGCGCAATATGGAGTATCAGACGTTGCGATTCATAAAATTTGCAAAAAGCTAAATGTTCCTACCCCTCCGTTAGGATATTGGGCAAAAGTTAACGCCGGAGCGAAAGTGGCAAAAACTCCCCTGCCCAAAACTAATGGGCCTACGCAGATTACTGGGGCAAAAACTTTTGAGGGAGTCAAGGAAAAGATTGCTGATCCTGCAAAACAACCGCTCGAATTTCTATCAGATACCGAAAGGGAAAAGGTACTAAGCGCTGTCAAGGAAATCGAGATGCCTGCTGAAAATGCTCAACTGCATAAAAAAATAGCTGCCTACAGGGCTGTGGTCAGAGAGTGGAACCAAAAAGACAGGAAATCTGAAGGGGCGCAAAGGAAAAGGGATTATAATTACAGTCCTCCCTTTTTGGCCGGAGTGATTTCCAATGAGTCGCTTCCGCGCGTGTACCGGATACTTGACGCTTTATTTCGCCATGTTGAAAAGCTCGGCGGATCGGTCAATGATGACCTTTCGCTTCGTGTCAGGAATGAACATGTCCGTATTGAAATTGCTGAGGGCCAGGATAAGGTCGAGCATGTAATTACAAAACAGGAAGCGCAAGCCCTTATTAAGTATAGAGATGAGAAACGTCGTAGCTCATGGGCATCAGAGCCGCAGATCCGCAAATATGACTATGTGTTCAACGGAAGGCTTAGAATAAACATTCGGGAGAGTCGATATTTCAGAGATACGGATAAAATTAATGTTGAATCTCGGCTTGGCGAAATGTTAATAGAGTTTTATGAGGAATCTGAAGCGGTTCGCCTTGACCGAGAAGCGAAAGAAGAGGAAGCTCGCAAAAAGGCAGAAGCTGAACGTCGGAAGGAAGAACGGCGGAAAAAATACAATGAGGAAGTTGAGCGAACAATAGCACTGGAAAACGCCGCACTCGACTATGCGACTGCGTGTAGAATCCGCGCTTATGTTAAGGCTGTTGAAACTTCCTGTGGCCAAGATGGATTGGATGAGGAAACGGCCGCATGGGTTGACTGGGCGACGAAAAAAGCCGATTGGTTTGATCCAACGGTGGCCAGAGATGACGAATTGTTTGGAGAACGCGAACACGAAAAAAGTTCTAGTGAGAAGGCGCTTAAAGAAATTTGGCGTTAGTGATCGAGTTGGTGTTGCAGACATAGGGGTTATTTTGAAAGAGATAAAACAAACAGCATGATCTCTGGTAAGAATGACTGGAGGGTTTTACATGTTAAATAAAGCTATAAAAATAGCGACTACTGCACATGGCGGGCAATTTGATAAAGCTGGGGCGCCATACATATTTCATCCTCTTAGGGTGATGATGGCAGGCAAGAGCGATATTGAACGTATATGTGGGGTTTTACACGATACCATTGAGGATAGTGACATTACTTTGGAATTTTTGCAGAAAGAAGGTTTTTCGGAGGAAATACTGGCGGTTCTAGATTGTTTAACAAAACGTCATGGAGAAAACTACGATGATTTTATCAGCAGAATTCTTATAAACAAAACCGCATGTTTGGTCAAACTTGCTGATTTGCATGACAATATGGATTTGTCAAGGATTAGTGATCCCACCGATGAAGACAAAGCTCGAATTGAAAAGTATAGCAGGGCCGTTGAAAGGATATATGATGTTTTGCCTATGAGTTCTGGAGTAAAAGGCGAACGGATTATAAAGGTTGATGGGTGCGTAACTATCCAGCCGTATATGACACATGATGATTTCTGGCATAGATTCATTCGCTTTGTAGAAAATCAGGGATGGTATTATATGGGCGTTACAGATGATGTGACAGATGAGAAGGAATAGAGTTTTTGCATAGTCACAGGGAATAAATATATGCTGGTTTTCATGTGTGTTTATGTCTGCCATACTTAAACTAGGAACCTCATATGACAGGAGGAGAAATAGATGCTTTCTCATAAAAATCCGCGGGAAGATGATTATGATTCGTCACATGACCATATAGTTGCAGCCAAGAAGTTAGAACCATATTACCCGCTTTTCGAAGTGTTTCGTACGCGTGACACGAAGATGGTGACGCTTATTTTGGCTGCTGCCCGGACGATTTATGAAACACTTGGTACGTTCTCCTATTTTGAACTCGACCAGGCACTCGGTTACCTACATAAAAAAAATCGGCACCAGGTGATCGATTATCTCAGAAGAAGTCGGTGGATTGAACATAATGGCATCGATTATGAGATGTCAGACCGGGTTAAATCTTTCATCTACTTTATCTTCACATCTCTGGATCGTAATGATCTCTCAATCAGTCAAACTATTCACCTTAGCCTAGCTGAAGCGGAAATGTCCTCTATGTATAACTACAGCGAAGATGTTGTCGAAGATCTCTATGTGGGAAAATTGTTTTCAGCGCTAACCAATCAAAATGATCGGCTGGATCGGATTATTCATAAACGTGATCGGCAACAGATTTGGAAGATTGTTACATCGAATGAAGGCAAGGATATTGTAAAATCCATAAAAACAATCCAAAAGAAAGTGCGGGACACTCACTCCGGCGTATTTGCCAGTCTTCAAAAACAGCAAGATATCCATGATCTATGCAGTCAGTTGCTCAACAAAATTTCTCAACTCGGTGAAATATGCAACGAACTGATAGGAGAGAATACCAGGTCAATAGGTGAATATATCACGCCGGATATGCTGGATGCGTATCTTGCTAATGCTTCAATCGAGCAATTGGCCTGTATCGCTGAACCTTATTTCGCAGCACCCAAACAAATCATGCAGCTCCGGGAGGAGACAGTTATTGCCAAGGCCACAACACTCTTCAATAACCAACCAGAGGACTATGTAGAGATGACTCCACCGCCGGAGCCGGTTAGTTTTATCGAAGAAGAGGTTGTCAGTGAGATTGTCGGTAATCCGTTGGATATGCTGTATCACCAGATTGTTGCACGAATGGGAGTTAAGCGGGAGAAAGACATCGATGACTTGCTTTTCGAAAACATGGATAAGTTCGGAATGGCCGTATACAGAACAGGGCAAACCATAAAACTATGCCAGGACATTGAGGCCACGTCTGACAGCAGGCACCACAGAATTTCCTTCGAGGTGAAGGACGAAATGAAAAGCATCTACTATGGTCCGGTTGAAGAGATGAACCGCACCATAGTGAAATGCGAGAAAGGACCTGAAAAGGATGGAAAGTAGCGTAATTCAATTGTCTCCTGAAGTTCAGCGCATATGTTCTATGTTTCATTTTGGTTGGGCTTCCAGGAAGGACCTCGACCTTGAGAAAGACTTTGGACTGTTCAGTGCGGTGAGGCAGGCGCTTGGCGTGATGGGCTACGACCTCCTTACCACTCCGGAATGGTACGTTATCCGGCTCCGCAAGGAGTTCGACAACGATACTTTCGATCAGTTCCATAAGCGCTATAGAGATATCAATCGCAGTCATTTGGCGATGATCAATATTCTTTACGTAAAACTGATTCTCCCGACAAAAATGAAGGCGATTTCTGATGATGCTCCTGGTACCCGTCCGTACATTACACATGAGGAAATACTCTATAACTATGGGGCGAAATTCCAAAACCGTAAAGCCAATCCCGAAAAACGGATTTCCGAAATATTGAAGGTTTTGATGAAATACGGTTTTGTGATCCAACCCCATGCAGGATTACTCAAATATGAGGCTGGACCGGCTCTTTACATGCTTCGGGAGGAACTCATGGATAAAACCTATGAGACCGTTATGCGGGGCTTTGTCCAAGAAATGCAGGAGTCGATGCAAGAGTCCGAAGCAGAGGAAGGAATTCTAGAGGAGGAGCAGGCAAATGATTGAAGATTTCATGACGGCTTACTGGGGTAAACTCCCTCTTACAGACAAGCCTTACCCTGTTCATCCGAAAGTAAACGCTTTTGTCGGTCAGTCCGGGCACGGTAAAACCACTATCATGGACGGTATCCGCACGGCTCTTGGCGATACCACCTTCGAAACGAATCGTGGCATCGGTTACTACGTTAATAAGAAAAGTACTTGGGCAATTGTCCGAGTTGGTTTCTATAATCGGCAGATTGATAACCGGGTGCAGATGGATGCCCAAAAGCCTTTCGAGATGTATGGATACCGCGAAGATAAGATTGTAGTATGTTGTCGTGTATTCAAAAATAGTGAAGGACGCTGGAACAAGGAGTATTATGTTTTCGACGGCGAATTTACCGACCTCAAAGGGTTGGCTGAAAATCCGAAAGCTTACAAGCAAGCGCTCCAAACTCAGGAAAAGTATCGTAAAATGCTGGAAGACTGTATCGGCCTGAGCGCATCCTTCCGGCGCCTGATGTCCATGGACCCCCATTCTGTACGGGACTTGGTGGACAAATCCCCCGAAGCCCTATATCAACAAATATATGAACTTAAGGGTGTCAAAGACATAAAAAACCGCTACGAGGATGCAAAACAGCGCCTTTCTGCGCAGAAGAAGGCTTGCGAGACTTTAAAGGAAGAGCTTGACGCGGCAAAAAACCGCTATGCAGATTTGGGTGCTAAAGTCGAACTCTACAAGCAGCATAAACTTAAAGTCACACAAAAAGAGCGGCTGGATGTGATGAGAGCGAAGGTTGTCTTCATGGAAACTGAGGAGCAGATGGATAAACTCACGTCGGAAATTGTAACTGCGGCGGACGAAATTCAGCGACTGGAGAGTGAAATCAACCAAAGTCAAATCCTTATTCAGGAATGCGACGCCAAGATAGACAAACTGGCTGCAGCATCGAAAGCAGCATCGGTGCTAATCGGTTCGCTCAATGCAGATTGCGACATCCTGGCGAGACAATCAACCGAGAAGGACCTGACACTTCAACGCCTGTTACAAGATATAGAACGCATTGCAAAAATCCAGCCGATCAGCATAGAAGATCTCAGAGCAGAACTTGATACAGCTACGCAACAGTACAACGCTCTCCTGGTCGAAACGGTGCAATTGCAGAAGGCGGTTCAAGCCATAGACTCTGACCTGATGCGCCTGAATCGCAATAAAGTCCTGTTTCCTACTTGGGTGGACAAATACCGTAGTCATCTTGCCCAAGCAAACATTGAGTTTACAATGCTGGCTGATGCTATTTCAATTAAAGGGCAACATACAGAATGGCAGAGGGCGATAGAAGCATTCCTGGGGCGGGAACGATATCGAATCGTGGTTTCCCAAAATGATTACTTACCGGCCAAGAAACTTCAGCAGTCAGCCCAATATGGTGCTAGGGTATGCTTACCCAAAGCGCCGCGTGGAGCCGTTGCGAAATCACAGGGAAAACTGCTTTCGATTTATGATGCTATAGAAATTAAAAATGAGCAAATGATCGGCGGCTATTTGGAACACCTAAAAACTGTACACTTGGTCCGTACCGTGGAAGAGGGCGACTTTTTGCAAAAGCAGGGTTTAGTTTCCATCACGATTGAGGGGTTGCAGCAAGACGGCGATGGCGCGATCTTTCGACATGTCGACCTGCTTTGTTGCGGCAAGTCTGCGCTAGAATTGGAAAAAGCTCGGTTGCAAAGCAAGATGGAGGCCCTTAAAAGTGAACTTGGGTCCCAAGAATCGAAACTGGCAGATTCGAAAACTGCAGTTAATACCTATGACGATTGGATTAAGCAGCAAGAGGAATATCTGACGCTTGAAAGTTTGCAAGCGAAGGCCGATCTTCTACAGTCCGAGGTTTATTTGGTATCTGCCAACTTGACTGCCGCTAAGGAAAAAAGAGCCGAGACGGAAAAGGCGCAGATTGACGCCCTCGAGGAAGTCGGAAACGTAAGGAGCCAGAAAGCGGTACTAGAGACTCAGACGACTGCCAATGGAAACATCATCGCTAACGCAAAACGACGTCTACGGTCGAACGAGATTGACCTTGGTCAAAATAAGGTTAAGTTGGACATGTTTCGTCAGGCGCTGATAGACTTCGGGTTATCTGAGGACGATATGGACTTCATCCCCCAGGATTTGGCTGGGGCTGATTACAGGGATGATCAGGGCAATCGGATTTCATCTATCTATTTCGAGAATGAAGCAAAGAAGTTGGATAGTGAAATTAAAGAATTTATGGCAAACCACAAAGATATCGACGACACCACAGTGCAGCTATATGCCGCTCAGGCCGGCATTGTCGAGAGTCAGGAAAAGCGGCTGAAGGCAAACGAAGATCTGCGGATGGAAGTGGAAGAGGAGACGCAAAATTGCCTTTACGCATTAACCAGGCACATTAAAGAGATTATCAATGACTATATCGATGAATTTAATGTGCTCGCCGAATTGTTGCGTGCTGAAGGTAAAGGGCGCCTGGAAACCCCTACCGATGATCCCGCCGGCTGGGAACTCCATATGTTTATTGGCTTCGACGGGAAGAAGCCGGCGCCGATAAACGGCCCTGACCTATCACAGGGACAACGAGCCTGTACAAGCCTTATGCTCCTCTTAGCCGCGATCAGTAACCGAAAGAATGGCGGGCTCATGCCAATCATGTTCTTGGATGAACCGCGCTCCAGGCTGGATGACGACCGCGGCAATGAAGTGGGCTGGCTCCTACAGGTGACCGACGTCCAGTATTTCATCACGCACCAACAGGGCGAATCGTTGAAATCGGTTGATTGGATTAACCACGCTTACACTTGCATCAAATGCGGTGAAGACGAACTGTTCACTCAGCCGATGATTCTGAAGCGGATGAGAACGGCATAAGGAGATATTGATGATTAATGACGCTGAATCTATCATCAGCAAGATGACAAGAGTTGAGGGGATTAAGTTTCCTGTGGCAAGAGTGCAGCGAGGCAGGGATTATGCCGGCCTTGCAATTTTTGATAAGCCCCATAACCTAAAACCTTTGATGCAGGAGTTGGTTAAGGATTTATCTAGGGGAGAAAAGCAATATCCTCCTCTGGAAAGGAGATACTCAAAAAAATACTCTATGGTCGACTTTCTCGATGCCATGGAGATTCTAACTATTGCTGGTATCATCCAGGTCGAAAGCAAAAATGTGCAGCCTAAAACCCAGTTGAAATGGAAAATAAGAAAGCTGGCGCTCGACCCGCGTGCCGAGGATGAACTGGAAGAAAGTGAACCTTCTAAAGAGACGGAACCCTTTAATATAGGGGCAGAGGCTGAAACCATCCTTGGCCCGCTATCAGGAATTTTGGCCGATTTAGTGAGAAAAGCAGTATTCGAGGAGCAAATCTTGGATGAATTCGGAAATGTTCTTGCTACGCCGAAAGCCATGGTCAAGTACAGATCAGTCATTTTAGCTTTAGCTTGGGCGGCAAAACTGATGGCTGAGAAACGTCGGGAGCCTCTGCGTGTCGTATCTCAACGGGTTTGGGGTGACAGTAAGCGGTTAGACGCTTACAAGGCCGAAATTGTTGCAGCCGGGAGAGATACACTTGATAACCTGCATCTTACGGCAACCTTTGAGACTACACTGGTTCACGGGAATGTGTCTTTCAAGGTCAACGGTATTTTTGGCACAATGCATGCCGGAATTCCGGCATGTTTGACAGATGCGACTATTGATAAATTGACAATCACGTCCGCACCGATAGACGGTATATTTATCATTGAGAACATAGCCGTCTTTCGTGAGGTGTTGTACCGCCGATACTTGACCCGGCCCAATATTTTCGTCATGTTCGGTGAAGGTTTTCTGTCTTCATCAAAACGTACTCTATTACGAAAGCTAATGGAAGCAACTAGAGCCATCGTAGTGTACGTGTGGGGAGATATTGACGCAAGCGGGCTCCAAATTGTCGAAGACATACATAACGTTTGCGTCGAGTGTGGAAGCCACGTAGCGCCGGTGCTGATGTCGGAAGACGAACTTGAGTTAACTTGTGGGAAATTCATTGGTTCTGCACATACAGCGCTTGATAGTCCGGTACTTTGCCGCATTTTTCCCGATGTCGTTGAAAAAGTAAGGGAAGGCGCAACAATGGAGCAGGAGGAACTTCTGATTCATTGGGATAAAATCGAAAGTAAATTGCCATAGAAACCAAGACGGATTTTTCTAGGCGGGAGCATTTTGAGTCAAAAGCACTCGGGAGTAAGGTTGCTTGCCTTTTTATATTGCCCTGTTGATCAGCACCTTTGTGTTTTTTTCAAAGACAATGCGCAAGGAGAGGCAAAACGAGTCGCGGTCAATTTCGGGAAATTCTACCTGGAGAATTCGGCGGCGTTTTGAGCAAGGCAAGCTGCATGTTAATCACACTAAATTTTTGGGATATCTCCTCCTTGACAAGCGTCATTTTTTGAGTGATGAATGCTTGTTAAGGAGGGATAATCATGACAAACGGACAAAGGCAAAAGATTAAAATGCTGCGGTACCAAGGGGTTGGGTATGGAAAAATAGCAAAGGCTACAGGGCTATCAAGAGATTCGGTTAGGAATTATTGTATTAGAGAAGGTTTAAATGGATATGCATCAGAGTTAGTGACAGAATACCGCGAAGTAATGAAAGAGGAAATGCTTTTTGTTGTTTGCCTTAATTGCGGCGTAAAACTTGAGCAAAATAGTATCGGACGGAAGCGGAAATACTGTTCATTGAGTTGTAAAAGAGAATGGGAAAAGGATCATCGAAAACCATATGCCCACAAATGTGAATATTGCGGGAAAGAATTCCAATCGTTAGGGGTTATCTGGCGTAAGTTCTGTAGCCCAGAATGTTATCGTAGGGATCGTTTTTGGCGGGAAGAAGATGCGGCGGAGGTTGCTCAGAAAATTTTACAGTTTAAAAAGGTAAATCATTTGCCGAAGTGGCTTAGAGATTTGTTGCTAGCGGACACCGAGAATTGAGTGGGTATTTGTATTATGGAAAAGCGTGGAAATATGTTGTGGTGGGTATGCGCTAATTGATTTGAGGCAGTATGTGTCCAGTTATTCTTTATAAAACGGGCAGTTTTCGGCAAAGAAGCGGCATGGCGCGTAGCTGTAGTTTTGGCTTACCTACTTTTGCCACCTAGAGCGTATGCTGAGCAATAATTATGCAAGATTTTATCACGTTTCCGCCAAAGGACATGAGGAGTGCAAAGTTCTGCTGAAAAGAAAACATAGCCCGTGGGTCCAGGGAAGGACTAGGTTCACGGGCTGTGGGAAAATGTGTGGAATTTGTTCTCGCAGACATAGGAATAAAATATTGAAGGAATAGGATTCAAATTTTCATCACGTGTCACGCTGGTTACTTTTTTGTTGCCTCATAGCAGTTCATGTGTAATACGTATAAAAGGTGTCCGCCGTTACCAACAGCGGACACCTTTTATACGTAATGTTTGCTTTTTCATAGTAATGCTAACCCCTTTATCATCTTTCGGTGACAGTATTTTATCTCATGCTATTCTATTGGCGCGGGCAGGTGCTCCACTAAACTTGCCCAAGTCCCCCATCAACGGTAATTTCACCGCCAGTTACGTAGGAGGAATCGGCAGAAGCAAGGTAAAGGACGGCTTTAGCGACTTCTTCCGGCTGGCCCCAGCGTTTCATTGGAACGCTGGCTTGGGTGTATCCCTGATTTTGTGTAAACTCCAAATAGCATAAAAAAGAGCAATATTTTTTAAGAGGGCAAAACAGTCAGATAGGCTGATTGCCCCTCTGTTAGCATTATACGAAAACTAGCCCGGCTGTCAAGCTAGTCCAGCCGGTCGGCAAAGAATATTTCTAATTGGGAATGGATTTGTCCCCAGTCTTTACGTCGCCCCGTCCACTTTTTAGTAATATCAATCATAGCCAGGTACAACATTTTTAACAAGCTGTCATCAGTAGGAAATACGGATTTTGCCTTAGTCACTTTGCGCAGCTGACGAT